>DFIE01000005.1 GCA_002372735.1 Clostridiales bacterium UBA3705 | reverse complement strand
AGCGGCGAGCACAGGGGCGGCTGCGTGCTCTACGAGCGGCGCGAGCAGGTGGAGGCGCTGCTAGATGCCGCGGAGCCCTGAGCCTTATGGAGCAAAAAGCAAGATTCCGCCGTCATGACGGGATCTTGCTTTTTGTTTGCTGTCACCGCACGCCCCGGTACAGGAAGGTGACCACCTGGGCCCTGGTGCAGGCATCCTCCGGGGCAAAGGCCGTGGGCCCCACACCGTTGGTGATACCCTGCTCCACCGCCCAGAGGATGGGCTTGTAGTAATAGCTGCCGGGCCGGACGTCAGCAAAGGCCGTTTCGGCGGTATGGGGCTCGGGCCTGCCGGCAAAGCGGTGCAGGAAGGTCACAATCTGCCCCCGGGTGCAGACCCCCTCGGGGTCAAAGACAGCTGCGGACTTGCCGTTGGTGATGCCCTGCTCCACCGCCCAGAGAACGGGCTTGTAGTAATAGCTGCCGGGCTGGACGTCAGCAAAGGCCGTTTCGGCGGTATGGGGCTCGGGCCTGCCGGCGGCCCGCCAGAGGAAGGTCACCGCCTGGGCCCGGGTAATGGTCCGCTGGGGGGCAAACTGGTTGGCCCCCATGCCGTTGGTGATGCCCTCCACCACGGCCCAGTCGATGGCGTCGTGGGCCCAGGTGCCCCGGGCGGGCATATCCGCAAACTGCGCCAGGCCGGGGCAGGTCTCCGCCCCGGTACAGGGCAGGTCCGGCCCGGTGGGCGACGGGGCGTCCGACCTGGGGATGGGGACGGTTTTGGTCTGGGGGGCAAAGGCCGGGTTGGCAAAGGTCGCAGTGTATTGCAGCTCGCCCTCTGCCTGGGGCGTGGCAGGCTTCACCACCTGGGCGGCGGGCCGGACGGTCTCCGTCTCGGTGTGGGCGGCATCCCGGGTGCAGACCCGCAGGGCGGTGACCTCGGAATCGTCCTCGGCCCAGGTGTAGACAGGTGCGGCCCAGGCATGGCTCAGGGGGCCGAGGGGCTGGGATTCCGTCTCGCCGCAGCGCTGACAGGTCCGGGTTTGCTCCCCGGCGCCGGTGCAGCTTGGCGCGGCAGCCAGGATCCAGTCGCTCCAGGCGTGCCCCAGAGCCTCCAGGGGCAGGGTTTTCTGCTGGGTGGCAAAGGCCGGGTTGTCAAAGGCTGCGGTCAGAAGCTGTGCCCCCGGTGCGGCGCAGGCAGGCGGGGTGGTCTGCACGGTGACGGCGGCGGTCTCCGTCTGGATGTGGGTATCGTCCAGGGTACAAACCCGCAGGGCGGTCACTTCGGAATTGTCCTCCGCCCAGGCGTACACCGGGGCGCCCCACTGATGTTCATGGGCTGCCTGCTGCCTGACCGGCGAGGTGGTGTACAGGTGCCGGCCGGGCACCCGGAGGTAGAGGGTCAGGGGCCCCCGCAGGGTGGTCAGGGTGCAGAACCCGGAGGAGGTTGGGCTGTACTGCAGAATCCGGCTTGTAAAGCGGCTGTTGGTCACCCGCACGCCGTCCTCGGTCCAGCTCATGCGCCAGCCGGTGCCCACAGCAGCGGGGTCGGTGACGGTGGATAGCATGGCGTTGGCGGTGGGCACGGCCAGATAGTTGTCGCTGGTTTTCATTTTGAGCAGGCCGGTGCTCTCTGTCTGGGGCAGGAAGGTGTAGACGATTTCATCCGGCACCTCGTTGAGCCAGTCGCCGTCCACAAAGTACCCCGCCGAGGCGCAGGAGGCCACAGCCTGGGGGCTCAGAATGCTCTGGCCGGTGACATAGCGGTCGGCCCGCAGGGCCTTGGCGGACTGGTAGGTCAGCACATAATCCCCGGCCCAACTCTCGGGGGCCTGGGTCACCCGGCGGAACTGGCCGAGACTCTGCCCGTCCTCCGGGGCGAAGTAACCGTATACAGCATAGAGATCCGTCTGCTCTGCGGTGAGATTGAGCTTGGCCCCCGGCAGCAGAAGGGCGGGCCGATCCTGGGTGTCAGGGTCCAGGGCCTGGGTGGTCCAGCCCAGAAAGTGGTATACATAGGCGTCCGCATCCAGGCTGCCCTGGGGCTCCGGCAGAAGGACGGTGTCGCCCACATACTCCTCGATCCGGGCTGCGCTCTGGCCGGGGCCGGCGTGAAACTCCACCGCTGCAGGGGTGCGGGGGGTGAGATACACGGTGACGGCGCAGGGCCCGGAGAGGGAGAAGTCCAGGTGGTTGCCGGTCCTAAGGGCCGTGGCGTCTCCGGCGGTGATCTCAAAGCGGTCAAAAGTGTAGCCCCGGTGGGGGGTGACCTCAACCTGGGTGCGGACTACCTCCGCCTCCCCGGCGCCGGCGGGCTCCACGGTGACCTGGATGGGGTGGGCCGGGTAGAGCTTCCAGGTGGATTGCACCTGCTGGCCGTCGGTCAGATGGTCCCGGCCGGGATAGGGATCCTGGGAGGAGACGGCAATGGGATAGGCCGGGCGGTCCTTGGGCTGGTAGGGGTCCGGGCAGCCCACTTTTTCTTTCATGTATTCCGCCGCCTGGCCCATGGTCTCATCCCGCAGCAGAGACTCACACAGAGCCGCCCGGTAATTGTGGTCTGTGTCGCTGACCACCGGGTCGGAGAAGCCGATCATGGCCTCTACCCCCTTGGCCTGCAGGGGGGCGTACATGCCCTCGGTGGCCATGCCCAGGCAGAAGCCCAGCCAGACCATGCTGTGGGGCGCGGTGCCCTGCATATGGTTGGCAATACAGGTGCCGTCCACGCAGTAGTAGACCTCGTCAAAGTCGTCAGAGGTGCCGGAGTAGAAGGCGTGGCGATAGGTGCCGTAGGGGCCCTTGACAGGCTGCTGGTCTCGGGCGGTGAAGCCCTGGTCTGTGGGCAGGCAGATATAGGAGGTGTTGGCCTTGGAGACGTGGTCTGTGCCCATCTCATAGTCGGTGACCCCGTGGGAGTTGATCAGGACCGTGCCGCAGTCGGTGAGCATCTGGGCCAGGGTGTCCACATTGGTGGTCTCGGCGGTGCAGACACGCAGACTGCCGCCGGTGCTGTCCGCCAGGGCCTGGCCCTCCCGGATGCACTTTTCCGGGTAGAAGTAATAGGAGCCGGAATAGGGAATAAACACCCCCACGTCCCGGTTGTCCGGGTGGTTGTCCCCGTCAGACGCGGGCAGCTCCGGCAGGGCCGCCGCAGCGACCCCGGAGGATGCGGTGCAGAGCTGCGCCCGGAGGAAGGGCGAATAGCCGTTCGCCCGGCCGTCGGTGGTGTCCCAGAAGAAGAAATCCCCGTGACGCTCCAGGCTGCCGGGTACGTAGTCCGGGGCGGACTGCACCGCACGGATCATCCGGTCGGTCTGCAGGGAATAGGCCGCGGCCAGGGTGTCGGCGTCCTGGGTGAGGAGCGTCTGCCGGGCCTGGGTCTCAATTTGGACAAGGGCCTGCCAGCAGGGCTGCCCCGCTGCCCGGGCAGCAGGGGCGCAGCTCACAACAAGCAGGGCCGCCAGCAGGGCGCAGATCCATCGTCTCATTGCTTCTTCCTCCTGTGTATGGGTGTGTCCGGGTCTGCCGCGGCACCCCGGGGAAAGGGTTGAGGCCGGATCCCCGGCAGCCGGTTTTTGCGTTCGTCACTCCCCCAGATGGCGGTACAGGAAGGTGACAACTTCGCCCCGGGTGCAGACCCGATCAGGGCCGAAGGTGGTCGGGGAGGTGCCGGTGGTAATGCCCTGCTCCACCGCCCACAGGACCGGGTTCACGTAAAACGCCCCCGGCCGCAGATCGGTAAAGGCGGTTTCCTGCTCCACCGGGGCCGGGCTGCCGGCAAAGCGGTGCAGGAAGGTGACAAACTCTGCCCGGGTGCAGGGCTTATCCGGGGAAAAGGCGGTGTTGGAGGTGCCGGAGGTAATTCCCTGTTCCGCAGCCCAGAGCACTGCGTCACGGTAGAAGGCGTCCTCGGCCACGTCGGCGAAGGGGTTGGATGCGGTTCCGGGGGCCGGCGCACCCTGTGCCCGCCAGAGGAAGGTCACCACCTGGGCCCGGGTGGCCCGGCCCAAGGGAGAGAAGGTGGTTTCGGAGGTGCCGGTGGTGATGCCCTGGCGGGCGGCCCAGTACACCGGGTCATGGAAGAAGGCGCCGTCCGGCACGTCGGTAAAGACAGGGGCAGCGGGCTCGGGGGCAAGAAGCTCCACCTTGACATAGCTCCGGTAGAGGGTGGTGGGCTCGGGGTCCCAGGGCTCCTGGTGCGTGATGGCCATGTTGCCCACGTCCAGGATGCGGTAGCGGGCATTGGCGTTCATCAAAATCTCCTTCTCGCTGGTGTGGATTACGGCATCAATGCACACCGCGCCGAGAGACTCCATGGCCTGCCTGGAGGCGTAGATGATAAACAGGGTGTTGCCGAAGCCGGCAGCCACACCGGGATCGGTGGTTGTGCTGATCATGATGGGATCGGTAAAGGTGGTGCCGATGGCATCCACCAGCTGGGCCTGGGTGGGCACCGTGTCGGTGCTGGCGGCGGCCATGAGCTGGCTGTCATACAGGCCGCTGTAGAGCACCAGATTGTCCGGCATCTTGCCGCGGCTGAGCTCGGTAAACAGGCCGTGGTCCATCATAAGGTACATCTGGGCAAAGTCGTCGCCAAAGGCCTCCGCTGCCTGGGCCCACATATCCGGGTCATGATTCTGCACGGCGGTCATGGCCGTAAAGTGGGGCACCACCTCGCCCTTGTAGCGGATGATATAGGGGATGCGCTGCGCCGTCAGAGCAAGGCCCCGGTCGGCGCAGTCGGCCATGTAGCGCTCACCCCAGGCGTCAAAGTCCTCGTTGGAGATCTCCAGGTAGTCGGCATAGTCCTCCGGCCGGAAGAGGTTCTTCTCCCCTGCCACAGAGCCGATGATCTCAGGGGCAGAGGGCTCCACCGGCACGTCCGGCTCCTGGCCGCCGTCCTCTTGGGGGCCAAAGGCCTCGGGGTCCACCAGGACCCCCTCGGGGATCTGCAAATCCTCCAGATAGGTATCCTTGAAGGCGTTGGCGTCGATCCGCTTCAGGCTCTGGGGCAGGATGACGGAGGTGAGGGCTGTCTCCGCCAGGGCGTAGGCGGCAATGACCTCCACCCCCTCGGGGACGATAAACTCCGTTTGCGGCTCTTCCGCCCAGGGATCGGCGGTGCAGTAGGCCAGCAGAGTCTTGCCGTCGGCGGTATAGAGAGAGCCGTCTGTGAGCACGTAGCCGGGATTCTCTTCGTCCAGGGACAGGCGCTCGATGCCCCGCAGGGCGCCGGGCGCAATCTCTGTCACAGAGGCGGGAATGGTCAGATCCTCAATGCCCGCGCCGGCCAGGCCATCGGCCTCGATGCGTTCCGTCCCCTCGGGCAGGCTGAACCAGGTCAGGGCCATGCAGCCGGCAAACAGGCCGGTGGGAATCACCCGGGTGGTGAAGCTCACGCCGGCAAGGCTGCCGCAGTTTTCAAAGGCATAGGCTCCCAGCTCGGTAAGGGGCTCACTAAAGTACAGATTTCGCAGCTTTTCACAGCCGGAGAAGGTCCGCTTGCCGATGGCAGTGACGGCGCCGGGCAGCTGCAGCCGGGACAAACTGCTGCAGCCGTAGAACAGCCGGTCCGGCAGGCGGGTCACGCCGTTGCCGGCGAAGCGGACGCTGGCCAGGGCCTGACAGCCCGCAAAGGCAAAGTCTCCCAGCTGGGTCAGGGCTGCGGAAAGCTCCAGCTGCACCAGGTTGTCACAGCAGAGAAACGCGCCGGCGCCGATGGACTCCACCCCGTCCTGCAGATCCACCAGGCTGAGGGAGGCGCAGCCGGAGAAGGCGCCCTCGCCAATGGAAATGAGAGAATCGGGCAGATAGACCTTTTGCAGATCGGCGCAGCACTCAAAGGCATAGCTGTCCAGCCGGGTAACGCCTTCGGGAACGTGGATTTTTTGCAGGCCCAGCCGGCCGGCAAAGCAGCTCTTGCCGATGGCGGTGACGGCATGCCCCTCCAGCACGGCGGGGACGTAGAGGTTGGTCCGGGTGCCAGTGTAGCCCGTGAGGGTGAGGGTGCCGTCCGGGTTTTGGGTCCAGGTGAACTCCCCTGCCGGGGCCTCCGCTGCCAGGACGGTGCCGCCCAGGGACAGCAGCAGGCAGACCGCGCAGAGCAGGCTCAACAAGGTGCGAATGGTGCGATGCTTCATGGCAGATACCTCCAGGGAATGGAATTGTGCACAACAGGCCGTCCGGGACGCCCGTTTGTATGATTATACCACAAGATGCTGACAAATTCCAGTGTCCTTTGCCGATTTGTGTATAAAAACCCGGCCGCACCCGTGCTTTGGGGTGCGGCCGGAGCAGGAGACGGGCTTTTGGGGGCTATGGGCCGTCAGATCAGGATGCCGTTGCAGTGGTCCAGCTCGTGCTGGATGATCCGGGCGGTCCAGCCGGTGAAGGTTTTCAGCCGGGTCTGGAACTGGGTGTTCTGGTAGCGGACCTTGATGGACCGCCAGCGGGTGGCGGGGCGCTGGCCCTCCAGGGAGAGGCAGCCCTCTTGGGTATCGTACCGGTCGGCGCACTTGACGATTTCGGGGTTGAGCATCAGCATATCGCTGCCCTGGTTGTCAAAGACGATGATCCGCACGGACTGGCCGATCATATTGGCCGCCATGCCCACGCAGTGCTCCCGGTGGGCGCGGAGGGTATCCAGCAGATCTTGGGCAATGGGCAGATCCTCCGGCGTGGCAAGCCGGGACTTCCGGGCCAGAAAGATCGGGTCATGGACAATGGGCTGAATCATAGGCGGGCCTCCGTTTTGGGATGGTAACAGGGATACTATACTGCACCGCGAGGGGGATGTCAATGGAAAGGTGGGGAGATTTTGGGCGGAAAAACGCAAGGCGCGCCGATTTATCAGCGCTTTCAAACTCCACACAAAATCCGGAGGAACCCAGGTTGCCATTTATACATAAGGATTATTATACGCAGCAAAAAGGAGGCACGGTATCCGCGCCTCCCTTTTTGCTGCATTATTAAGGATAGAAGAATCCCGGCTGTGTGGAACGGTTGATAACGCCGAAAACCAGATCGACTCCGCTGTCTTCAAAAGCATCCAATTCTTCATCGGAAATATCAGCGGCCAATGCAAAATGGTAACCAGTCCAGCCATTCACACTACATGTAAATACAAAATCAATCACCAAATCTGGATCAAAGCTTCTCAGCGTTTCATACTGATTGTCTGTAATGATATAATAAGAATATCCAAACGTAATTTCCATAACTTTCTCCCTCCGTTTCCATATTAGTTTCCGCCAATACCGACGCCGTTGTCTTCACCGATTTCAACAACAAACTCATCCTCTACTTGAAGTCCATCGGTATCTTCCTCCGGAAAATCCGGCTCCGGAAGGTCAATACCATCTGGATTCTCTGCGATATTCGGGTCTTCTGAGTATGTTTCTACAGCTGCTGTATCCATATTTGACGCAACTGTTTCAACCGGAGCTAGCGTATCCCCAATTTGATCCTCAAGCGTCGGTGTAGGATTCTCGGCAGTAACAGTTTCATTTTCTTTCGGTGTACAGCCTGTGAATATCATAATCATCCATAAAATACACAGGCATATTGCGACATATTTGTTCATATGATTGCGCTCCTGTTTGACGGTTTCTTCTTTGCCGGGAGGCACTAGCCTCCCGGCAATTGCATATTGTCGTTGTCGATTGATTAAGAGGGATTCTGACTAAGCACAGCCCATTGGATTGTAGCTTCGCCGCCTTGGCCATCGGTGTACATGCTAGAAACGATGTTGCTGATGTAGTTATCCTTGGAGTCATTCAGGCTGGCCGTCAACTTAATGTCGCCGGTTTTATTCCAAATGCCAACTACGCCGTTGTAATCATTGTTCCAAATCCACTGATCCTCAGCGAAAGAGGGGTTACAACGCACGAAAATCACAGAATCCCAATCCCCGCCCGTCATCTTAAGGCGGTAAACATTTTTATTGCTGGTGTTTTCACAGGTAATCCAAGCAGCCGGGATTGTGGAATCCGTGCTGCTGTACAGATACGCCTTCATCTTTGCGCCGGCAGCAATCCAGTCATCGTTAAATTTCACAAAGAAGGTCTCATCGTCCGCAAAGGCTCTGGCCCAGCTGAGGGATTTATGATCTTCTGCAAACTTGAACGTTACTGCATTGTTGCGAACCGTAATGCCGTCGTAGGTCGTCCAACCGGGCTGTACAGTGAAGTTACTGTAATTATCCGCATAGGCCTTCACGTGTGTAACCGCAATATATCCGCCGCTGAGACCGAAGTCCTCAGCTGTTATACTGATGCTACCCTGATCACGCTGAGCAGCAGTGAAGGTCTTAGCCAAACCTTCCCGCTTTTCCAGGGTGGAAGGAAGCTCAGCACCATTCTCCGTTGCCCCATGGAAGAATCCAACATTGCTATAGTAAGAATCATCCACAACTGACAACAGATACATATCGATAATCTCGCCGTCTACCTTCTTATTTGTAATAAATACAGTTTTGGAGGTAAGGTAGTTCGCCGGCACCTCTTTCAGATAGAAGACGTCACCGGTATGCGGTGTGATTGCATTGCCGGGGGTTTGGCCGGCTTCGGATCTCGTCCAGAAGCGTCGGCTGACAGTTTGTCCATCGATTGTGACGCTGCACTTGGTACTACTGCCATCGTAGTTGATAGCGTTGGGTACTATGAAGGTCTTGTTAGCTGTATATGGGGCGTTGTACTCTGCCTGCAGCAAATTCTCCTGCACGATACCACCATAGCTGCTGTAATAGCCGCCATACAGATAGCCGGGTTTTACCATCGAAGTCAGATCGATCGTAGAGACTTCACGGGTTTCGGTAATTGGCTTGGCTTCCAGCTCACCGTTGGAGGAATGGTACACGTAATAGTAGGTTGCTTGTGACCAGACCGCATACATGATGTGATGAGGCTCGTCCTCATCCGCGGCGATGTGCGTAACCTCTTTGTCGTGGACACCAGACGCCGAGGGCTCGTTCACCCTGAAGTAGCCGGTATTGTGGGTCCCATCGGCGGGGAAGAATTTAAGCCAGAGATCGGAATCACTCAGTGCAACATTCTTAAAGATGGGATCCCCATTCTCGTTCAACTTGATATTACCATTCTCATCCTTTTCGACACAGTCGTCCTCATTCAGTCTCGCCCAGCCCAGGAAGACGTGGCCGGGGTTGGTGAAGAAGTCGAGCTCGATGGGAATGGGGGCATTGATCTGTGTGTCCTTGCTGTAGAGGAACTCACGGGTTTCCCCGTTGATCTCACAGGTGCCGCCATTGCCGACCCAAATGACGTGGGTGGCCTTCTCCTGCTTGGGGTTCTTGTAGAAGGCCTTCAGACGGACGGTGTAGGTGTAGCTGGGAGACTCAGCGGTGCTGCCTTCGTTTTCAACCTTCTTCGCGTCCGCCAGCTCGACAGAGTAAGTGCCGCCGGGATAGACGATCACCTGTCTGCCGTCGACCATCTTGTCCTCATACTCGCGGGTGGATTCGTTGTAGGTCTGGACGATCCAGTACATGAAGCGGGTGCCGTCCTGCTCATGGCCGGCGGGCAGCTTGTTGTCGCAGGGATAGGCGATGGCATCGGCCGCGTCGGAATAGAGCTTGCTGTCGGTCACGACGCCGGTCACGTACTCGTTGCCGTTGGTGGTGGCATACTCCACGTTGATGCCGAGGGCGCCGGGGATGTCGGTACGCCAGCGGGCGTAGAGCTGGAGCTTCCGGGTGATCCAGGTACGGTTCTCGGTGTCATCCTTGTTGTAGGACCACTGGATGTTGCCGCTGCTGTCACGGGTCGGTAAGTCGTGCTTCTGATTATCCGTTCCTTCAAATTGCGTTCCAATAAATTCCGTCTTAAGATTCGGGTCGGTCTTGTCGTATGCCGTGGTGGTGGAGTCGTTTACCTCCGTTTGGAAGCTCCAGGGATTGTGGAAATCGGGGTCCGTGTACCAGCCGACGAATTCAACGCCTTCGTCTCCGCGGGTCGGCGTGATCGTCGTACCGCCGGAGATCAGGCCCGCGGTGATCTTGAAGCAGGTGCTCTGGTAGGGGTCGTTCCAGCTGGTCCTCAGGGTAGAAGCAACGCCTTCATCCCAATTCCAGCAGCCGTCGCGGGGATCATCCGGGTTGATGTTCGGGTAGAGGAAGATACGATACTCGGGGACCTGGAACTTGGCGTAGACTCTGGTGCCGTCCAGGGGCATGGTCTCTTTCGAGAAATCGAATTCCTCAGTCAGGGCCGCGTCCTTGTACCAGCCGGCAAAGGCCGAGCCGTCGTCTCTGACGGGGACATAGTCGGCGTATTCGGTAAGGGGGGCCTCATAGTAGATACCGTCAACCTTCTTTAATTCCGTGCCGTCCGGCATCAGATAGCGGAGCGTGTATTTATTTCTCGTGTACCGCATCTCAATGCCGCCGGAGGGACACTGCCACAAATACCAATATGATGAAGGATCATTTGTATAGACAGAACTGTAACTATTGTCCCCATACCAAGAGGTATTCGCAGTTCTAATAGCATTACCGGCAGGAACCCAATCGGTCCAACCGTTAGAATCCGTTGTATAAGGATAACTGCTTGGCGCACTCGAAGAAGCACCATACCAATAATTTCTCGTACCGTTTGCTACCTTAATCCGCAGGGCGCTGAACGTAAAACCAGAAAGCTCCTTGTACGTCATGTAGTTTCCTGTAACGGTTCCGATCGTCCAGTTCGCAGCGGAAGGCCAGGACTCATCCAGGTTCTGTTCGAAGTGTTTGACAGTCGTGTCCGTGTTCACACTCTGTCCGAACAGATTCATATTTCCGTTAAACGTGTCTTCAAAGCTGGTGAACGAAGTGCTACTAGGGGACCCGGGATTGTTTGAGTTCTCATAATACCAGCGATAGGTGGTATTCCAGGTATAACCGTTTTGCGCCAGGGTCTGCATATACAGGCCGGTCTCTGTGTGGTCAATATGCCAGCCGCTGCCCGATGTCCTGGTGTAGAATGTTGGGGAGTCCTCGTCAATCAGATAAGCTGCATAAATCTGACCAAAAGTTGAGGCGTTATTGTCATAGCTATAATCTGAATTGCCATACCGGACACGCCATTGGGTTTGAGTGTTAGACCAGAAAACAGGGCAAAAATTCCCTTCATAGACCACATAATAATACGTATTATCATAGGATTCGTTCTCACCGCTGCTATGGGTCATTTCACTTTGTGAGACCGGATAGAGGAAGCCATAACTACCATTTGAAGCAGAAACCGCTTGATAGTATTCGTCGCCATACTTATAATAATAGGTATTATTATTAAAATCCGGATTTGTGGCTACAGTGTAGTTATAATACGTACCATTCAGATAGTAGTTGAACGTTATGAGATCCCGATCATAGTAGATGTTCAGGACCGTGCTGCCGTTGGACGCAATCTTCCTCTCACCTGCGTCGTTCCAGGAGTAGTGGAAACCGGTCTCAGAAATATTGGTGCCATATTCCGAGCTTTCCAGGACGCTCGTCTGTGCGGAAAGCAGCGTATCAGAGGAAACGTTCTCGATCACTTTCATCGTGTAGTAATCGTACGTCTTCTCGGAGTTTTCCGTAAGATCCTTGCTGTCCTTGACGCTCTGCATCCAGACGACCACCGTGTAGGAGGTAGTCGGGTTCATGTTCCAGACCGCACGCAGATTCACGGGCTCCTTCAGGGTCCCGTCCGCGTTCCTGTGGGAGTCCAGGATCTGGGTGGTATTCGTGATCGTGGTGTCGCCGTCCTTCCAGCCGGCGAACTCGTAGCCGGCCAGCGTGGACTTATAGGCGTCAGCAGTCAGATCAACGCTGGGGATCACACCGCCGGGGCAGAAGATGGGCGGGATGTACTTGGCGCCCTTGTGGGCAACGGGGTCCGGCTTTTCGTTGAAGCTGATCCAGAAGCCGGTTGGGCAGTAGACGACCAGCTTCACGTTGTCCGTGATCGTAATCTTATCATTCTTAGAGTATATGGTGTCTGCACTGGTAGCGCCGACAATATTCTGCCAGGTGTCGGCAGTAGCCTTCCAGCCCTCGAAGCTCTTATCAGAGGAGTCGGGCACGTACTCGCGCTCGACGATGTAGAGCTGGGCGTTCTCCTGCCGGGTCCGGGTGACGTTGTCGGAGCCCAGGGAGACGGCGTCGTTCTCCATGTAGGTGATGGTGAAAACCTTCATGATTCTGGCGTAGAAGGTGATCGTTTGGCCATCGGCCCAGCTCAGACCGCGGATGTAATCCCGGACGTCTTCAATGGTGGAGCAGTAGGTGTCAGTGGAGGTGAACACCTGCTTATTGGGAACCCAGCCGGTGAAGAGCTCGTCCTCAGCAAACTGATAATCGCCGGTGCCGGGATCGTACATGATCTCATACAGAGGATCCCGCTGTTCGCCGGTGGTGGCGTCGGTGGAGATGGTCTTGTCGCTGGTCTTGACGTAGACCGCGGCGATCTCATGATCCACGCCTGCTGCATTCACGCCGTCAGGATAAGTGGTGTACACAAACTTGACAGTCAGGCGCTCGTCGCCTTCGACGGGCACGTCCAGAATTGCGTATACAGAGAACTCACTGGCGTGGAAGACGATTGTCTTGCTGCCGGCTGCACGGAGCAGGGAGATATTCTCTACGCGCTCTACCTCTCCATTGTCCTTCAGATGGTACACAGCGGGGTTTTTAACGTTCTCCAGGCCATCAACAGTCAATCTGACCTCGACGTCCTTCTCAGGCTCCAGCTCACCGGCATCCTGATTGAAGGAGATGTCCACAGCGGCCAGGAGCTTGCCGTCTGCCGCCTGGGCGATGGTGCCCAGCACCGCGCTGTCTTTCACGCGAGTGATAACCAGGTCAGTGTCAGCAGGCAGGGCGCCGTTGGGGGCCGCTACGTTGACCCGCACGCCCTCAGACTCGGCGTCAAAGCTCTGGGCGGGCTTTTCCGGGTCGATGGGATCCTCGGGGTCGATGGGGTCCTCGGGGGTGATGGGCTGCTCCGGGTTCTCGGGCTCCTCGGGGTGAGAGGGCTCTACCGGCGCAGTGGGATTCTCGGGGTTGGTAGGATCCTCGGGCTTGGTGGGATCCTCAGGCTGGGTGGGATCCTCGGGCTTAGTGGGATCCTCAGGCTGGGTGGGCTGGGTGGGCTCGTCGCCGGTGGAGGCGGCGGCCAGGGCCTGGTCCAGCAGCATGATGATCTTGGCGGTCTGGGCACGGGTGGCGCCCTCCTTGGGCCGGAAGGTGCCGTCCGGGAAGCCGTTTACCAGGCCGGCGGCAGCACAGAGGGCCACCGCGTCCTTGGCGTAGCCGGAGATGGCATCGGCATCCC
>DFIE01000047.1:8983-9327 GCA_002372735.1 Clostridiales bacterium UBA3705 | reverse complement strand
CAGGGTATCACCAACGGTGTGGGGCCCACGGCCTTTGCCCCGGAGGATGCCTGCACCAGGGCCCAGGTGGTCACCTTCCTGTACCGGGGCGTGCGGTGACAGCAAACAAAAAGCAAGATCCCGTCATGACGGCGGAATCTTGCTTTTTGCTCCATAAGGCTCAGGGCTCCGCGGCATCTAGCAGCGCCTCCACCTGCTCGCGCCGCTCGTAGAGCACGCAGCCGCCCCTGTGCTCGCCGCTGAGCAGACCATGGACCTGCAGCTGCCGGAACAGGGGAGAGGCAATGGCCTGACGCAGAGAGGCGTCCTTCACATTCACGTCGGAGTAGGGGGAGAAGGGACAG
>DFIE01000047.1:6615-8913 GCA_002372735.1 Clostridiales bacterium UBA3705 | reverse complement strand
CCGCCGTGGGAGTTGATGTGGAAAAACTCCCGGCCCGCCGCCATACAGCCGCCCATGGCCAGCTCGTCTCCGGGGAAGGACAGCAGCACCGTCTCGGGATAGGTCTGGCGCAGCCGATCCATGGCCCGGGCCATCTGTTCCCGCTCGGCGTCCCCCGGGGCCAGGTGGGCGGCCTCTTGGGTGACGGGCACAAATTCCACATAGATTGCCAGCTTGCAGCCCCGGCGCATCAGACTGTCCAAAAAAGCGGGGGAGGTGACCTCCTCCAGGTTTTCCGTGGTGACCGTCACCGACGCACCAAAGATCAGCCCCCGCTTCTGGAAGGCCTCCATGTTGGCAACCAGGCACTCATAGATGCCGGAGCCCCTTCTGGCGTTGGTGATCTCCCGGCCGCCCTCAATGCTCAGCACCGGGATCAGATTCCGGTGGTCGTCCAGCAGCTGCAGGTAACGCTGGTCCATAAAAGTCCCGTTGGTAAAGATAGGGAAGAGGATCCTGTCCATCTCGCCGGCAGCCTGGATGATATCCCGGCGCAGCATGGGCTCGCCGCCGGCCAGCAGGATGAAGCTGACGCCCAGCTCCTCCGCCTGGCGGAAGATGTCCAGCCACTGCTCGGCGGTCAGTTGGTCCACCGGCGGGGCGTCGTTGGTGGCGCTGGTACAGCGGGAGTAGCAGCCTGCGCAGTGGAGATTGCAGCGGCTGGTGATGCTGGCAATTAAAAACCCGGGTACATGGAGCCCCTCCTGCTCCAGCTTCAGCCGGGTTTGAGAGGCTTTTCTGCTGGCCAGGGCAAAGCGGGCCATAAACGCGCTCTCTTTGGGGTTTTTCAGTGTGGCCCGCAGGGTGTCGGCCACAATCCGTTCCACACCCTGCTGGATATGGTGCTGTAAATCAAAGGGCTGAACCATTGTAAATCTCCTTTCCGGTGCTGTCAGGGTTTTGGTGGACAATCTCATGGTCGCCGTCCAATTCCTCTCCGGTGGCCCGGGGTGACATCCGGTGCAAAATCTCCGGGCACTGCCGCTGCAGCTTCCGCCTGCCGCCGATCATGGACAGGGCACGGCCCAGGGGGCCAGGCGGCGCCACAGGGGCAGATCGCCCCGCAGTCTGCGGGCAGTATGCTTGTTTCTATCTGCAGCCACTATTTTGTATTATAAATATGTCTCACATTATAACGGATATATTTTTAAAAGTCAATCTGTTATTCATATCAAATAGATGTAGTGTCAGCCTTCTTACCCTACCCCTGCAAAGATTTCTTGCCGGGCTTGTAATCCCCGTCCCGGTGTGGTAAAATAGACCAAAGAAAAGGAGGGATTCTCGATGTCCTGGTTCCACAGACAAAAGCCCCCTGCCTATGACCCTGCCACACAGCAGCCCGCAGTGCGCAAAAGCTACTGCAACCGGGAGATGACCTTTGGCTTTGTAGACAAGGCCACCGGCAAATTCCAGGCCTGCGCCTGCGCCAACTCCCAGCGTGAGCTGGACGCCCTGTGCAGGGAGTACGGCGTGGCCCCCGACACGCTGAAAACCATCTACTGACGTCCAAGGGCAGCCCCGGTCCGGGCTGCCCTTGATACATTTTTGTGAGGATTTGCCCCTTCCCATCGTGTAAGGAGTGAAGACCACGAAGGGAGGGTAGACCATGGAACAGGGCACCGAGAGCTATCGGCGTTTTCTGGCCGGTGAGGAGAGCGGCCTGGTGGAGCTGATCCGGGACTACAAGGACGGGCTGATCCTGTACCTGAACACCATTGTGGGCGACATGGACCAGGCGGAGAGCCTGACCGAGGACACCTTTGTCCGTCTTGCAGTCAAGAAGCCGAAGGACCGCGGCGGGGCGGGCTTCCGCACCTGGCTGTACACCATCGGCCGGAATCTTGCCATTGACCATCTGCGCCGTCGGCGCCGAACCCAGACCGTCCCCCTGGAGGACTGTCACGACCTGCGGGCAGACCAGGAGGAGCTGGAATGGATGTATCTGCGGCAGGAGCGCAGGGTGCTGCTCCGCCGGACGATGGACCGGCTGCCCCCTGACCAGCGGCAGGTGTTATGGCTGCTGTATTTTGAGCAGTTCACTGCCGCCCAGGCGGCCCGGGTGATGGGCAAAACCGTCCATAGCGTGGAGACTATGGCCTGGCGCGCCCGCAAAGCCCTGCGCCGGGAATTGGAACAGGAGGGATACTCTTATGATGAGCTACCGTGAAATGGCCGACCGGGTGCTGCGACGGGCCCGGGAGGAAGAGCAACAGCGCACTCGGCGCAGCCGACGGCTTGCAGGGGGGCTGGCTGCGGCGG
>DFIE01000047.1:0-6543 GCA_002372735.1 Clostridiales bacterium UBA3705 | reverse complement strand
TGCGCCGTCCTGGTGCTGGTCCTTCCCAAACAGACCGGGCAGCCGACCCCTGGCGGGACACAGGCTGCCGCTCCCACCGACGGCCTGGGGGCTGCAGACACCCAGACCGCACTGCCCACTTCACCCCGGGCCACAGGCGAGGGGGTTTCCGTCCCACCCATAGAGGCGGAGCTGCCTGGACCTGGCGCTGCGGCGGACATCATCGGCCTGGTGATCCGGCAGGGAGAGGTGTACACCCAGGCCGAGCAGTATCGGGGCCCTGCAGCCCAGGCGCTGGAGCCGATGCTGCAAACCTGTCTGGGCCGGGCAGAGGGCGGCATTGACGAGTGGTCCGGCCCGGAGGCTTATGAGCAGGAGCTTGCCTCCACCATGCAGGGGGAGGTCTGGACCCTGGAGGGCTACAGTCCGGACTTCCGTCTGTGTGTAAAGACTACAATTTCCGATGCCCAGGGCAACCCGGAATTATGGATCCGGCTGGTGGAGCGGCTGAACGGCATTGAATTACACAACGGCGCCGACCTGTTTACAGACCGGCTGCATGTCTCCGGTCGGGTGGTCCGGGCTGCCTGTCAACTCCACGGAGACTGGAACGAGGGCGTGCAGACAGAGTATCCCCTGGAGGATCCGGCCCTGCTGGAGCCCTTCCTCTCCGCGCTGGAGGCCGGTCCCTTCCGGGACGGCTGGACCGCGGAGGGCAATCTGTACAGCGACGACCGGGCCCAGGCCCACTTGTATCTCTATCTGGAGGATGGCACACGGGTGGAGCTGCGCCTGCTGGAGGGCGGGCTGGTGCTGTACCAGCATCTGCCCTGGTACTACGTCGCCATCCCCCAGGAGAGCTTTGAACCGCTCTTCCGCGCCTGCCTGGCCCCCTGATGCCGGGGCTGTGCCGCAACGGATCGTAATCGGTGCTTTGCAGGCGCACGGGGAGCGGGCCCTGGCTCCAAATCCCTCTATTTCGGGAGGCAACTTCATAAACGGCAAAGGGCGCGCTGCAAAATCTTGCGTTTTGCAGCGCGCCCTCAACCATTTGGAGCGGATTATTATTTCATCAGCCCTGCGCCGGCGTTCCAGGCCTGGCCGACCTTTTCCCCGGTGAGATAATACCCGTTGCGGAACTGGTCAAACATCAGGGCGTTCAGCTTTTCGGGGTTGACCTTGCCCTTCTCGTCCAGCACGGCCTCCTCGGCCTTTACGTTGACAATCCGGCCCACAATGCCGTCCACATGGTCGGTGTGCAGGAACTCCAGCAGCTCGCACTCCATCACCAGGGGGAACTCCTCAATGATGGGGGCGTGGACCTTGTCGCTCTTCACGGCGTGGTAGCCGGTGCGTTCAAACTTGTCCGCCATCCGGTTGCCGGAGGCGATGCCGAAGAAGTCTGCCACGTCCATGTGGGCCCGGTCCGCCAGGGCTACGGTAAAGGCCTTGCTGGCCTGGATGTTCAGCCAGGTCCGCTTGCCCTCGCCGATGAAGAGGATGATCTTGTCCTCGTCGCAGATCTGGCCCCAGGCTGCGTTCATCACGTTGACCTTTTCGTTTTCGTCATAAGCTGCCACCATCAGCACCGGCATGGGGTACACAGCAGGCAGAACGCCCAAATCCTTTTTCATTGTGATTTACTCCTTCCAAGATATGGTTTTGATTGTCTCAGCGCAGACTGCCCAGGGTAGTGCCCTGCAGCCAGCGCAAAAGCTCCTCGGGGGTGCCGGGCAGATCCTCGGTGTAAAACACCGTGCGGCCCGGGACCATCTGCTCGTCGTGGTCACTCTCCGCCCAGGTGACCCGCTGCAGCACGTTCTCTTTGCAGTGCAGCAGCTCGCCGGGGAGAATCTGGCGGTATTGCAGCAGAATGGTAGCGCTGAAGTTGTCAGAAATCCATCTGCCAAAGTTGGTGGTGGGGCTTTTCCAGACCCACTGGCGGCGGCTGCCGCCATCCAGCTTCCGCCCGGCCTTCAGATAGCCGTTTTCAAGGTCCTGCACGCAGCGCATCAGCCAGGCCACATGGTAGCCCGCCCGCTGGAAATGGGCGCAAACGTCAAAGAAGGAGGCGTCCATCAACAGCCCGTCCTGCAGCATCAGCACAAAGTGATTGACCCGCACATAGGCAATCTCTGTGCGTCCGTCCACGGTAATGGGCACGTCCCGGTCCTCCTCGGCCACCATAGATTGCCACATGGCCCGCCACTGCTCCGGGGACTGCACCGGCGCCTGGGCGCGGTGAAACAGCTTCATAGGCACGCATCTCCTCTTCCTCGGGCCGGACCCGGTTTTTATTCAAGTATATCATAACCTCCTCCAAAACGCAAGGACGGATCCGGCCCTTTCTTCTCCGGCGGCCGTTGGCGGAGTGCCCGGCTCAGGGGAATTTGTGTTTGAGGTGCACGATTTTTCTTGACGCCGGGCCCTTTGTATGGGATAATGTGTATACCAATTTCCGGAGGAACCCCTATGCCTGTGCTCATTGCGTCCGATATTCATGGCAGCGCCCTGTATTGCGGCAAGCTGCTCTCTGCCCTGGAGCGGGAGGGGACCGAAAGGCTGATCCTGCTGGGCGATATCCTCTACCACGGCCCCCGCAACGATCTGCCCGCGGGCTATGCTCCCAAGCAGGTGATTGCCATGCTGAACCCTCTGGCGGACCAGATCCTTTGCGTCCGCGGCAACTGCGACGCCGAGGTGGACCAGATGGTTTTGGATTTTCCCATTATGCAGACCCACCGGCACCTGCGGCTGTTTGGCCACAGCCTGCTGCTCACCCATGGCCACCACTGCAGCGATGAAAAGCTGCCCTCGCCGGAGCTCCGGGCCGGGGCGGAGTATCTGATCTTCGGCCACACCCATGTACCCCTGTGCAAAAGGGTGCAGGGTCTGTGGTGTCTCAATCCGGGCTCGGTGTCCATCCCCAAGGAGGGCTCCTGGCACGGCTATATGCTGCTCACACGGTCACAGATTCTTTGGAAGGATCTTGACGGCAACCTGCAAATGACCCTGCCCTGGCAGAGTCCGGACCAAAATGAATCGGGAGGTACCACATGAACGACTATGCAACCCTCACTGCCATTGGGCTGTTTCTGGTTGGCTTGCTTCTGATTATCAAGGGCGGGGATGTCTTCGTGGACGCCGCCACCTGGATGGCCGAAGCCTCCGGCATCCCCAAGTTTATCATTGGCGCCACCATAGTCTCTGTGGCCACCACGCTGCCGGAGCTGCTGGTGTCGCTGATTGCCGCTGCCGGCGGCGGGGACCAGGGGGTGGACATGGCCATCGGCAACGCCATCGGCTCTGTCACTGCCAACACCGGCCTAATCATGGCGGTGTCGGTTGTCTTTATGCCCCTTGCCATCAAGCGCAGTCAGCTGGCCTTCAAGGGCCTGCTGCTGGTGCTGTCCATCGCCCTGCTGTGGGTGTTCTGTCTGAACGGCAGCCTGGCGCTGTGGCAGGCGGTGGTGATCTTGCTGCTGTGCCTGGTCTTCGTGGGAGAGAATCTCTACACAGGCTCCAAGGAAAAGAGTACGGACCAGCGGCCTGAGGTCACCCGCCGGCTGATCATTGTCAACATTGTCAAGTTTGTCCTGGCCGCGGCGGCCCTGGCCTTGGGCTCTCACCTGCTGGTGGACAACGGCGAGTATCTGGCGGTAAACGTGCTGCACGTCCCGGTGCGGATTGTGGCCATCACCATGGTGGCCATCGGCACCTCGCTGCCGGAGCTGGTCACCGCCGTCACATCCCTCATCAAAAAGCAGGGCTCCATGTCTGTGGGCAATATCATCGGCGCCAACCTGATTGACATTACCGTGATTCTGCCGCTGTGCGCCCTGATCTCCGGGGGCAGCTTGCCGGTGGCGGCGGCCTCTGTGCGGCTGGATATGCCTGTGTGTCTGCTGGAGGGGGCCATTGCCGTGGTGCCCACCCTGGTGTTCAAGCGCTTCCACCGGCTCCAGGGCATTCTGATGCTCTGCGTTTACATTGCCTACCTGGTGTTCAGCATCAGCGGCTGATAGGAGGAATCTCATATGAATCGTGCTTCTGTGTTGGCACCCCGGGTCATTTTCGGCGTGTTTGAGCTGATTACCGGCATCCTTCTGGTAAAGAACCCCCAGGGCTTTGCCAAAACCGTGGTGCTGGTCTTCGGCCTGGTGCTGCTGCTGGCCGGGGCGGCCATGCTGGTCACCGCCGCCCGCCAGGGCAGGGGACGGGCCTGGAAGGCCGGCGGCATCGTCGCCCTGGTGCTGGGGGCTGTGTGCCTGCTGCTGCCCCGGTGGATCACCGGGCTGTTCTCCCTGGGAGCGGTGCTCTACGGCGTGATTCTGCTGCTGTCCGGCCTGGCCAAGTACCAGGACTGCAAGGTCTCCCGCCGGGGCTTGTTTGGCAAGCTCAGCGCCCTGGGCACGGCCCTGTTCGGCCTGTGGGCCATCTTCCATCCCTTTGGAACCGTGGCCGCAGCCCTGCGGATTCTGGGCATTGTGCTGATCATCCAGGCGGCCCTGGATCTGGCTGCCGCCATCTGGAGCGGGAAAAATCTGGCCTGAGCGGCCTGCCTCACGAAAGGACATCTCACCCATGGAAGAAAAAAAGAACCCCAATGAAGCTGCCTTTTACTCGCTGAAGGTTCTGCGTCAGCGCGTCAAGGACGGCACCTTTGGGGAAATCCTGGACGACTGGAAATGGATCCTGGGCTACAGCAAGCGCTATAAGCTCCCTATTTTGTTCTATGTGGTCAGCGGCATTCTCAGCACCACCATGGGGCTGATTTCCAGCGTCCTGTCCAAGTACACCATTGACATCATCACCGGCCGGCAGATGGGCCGGCTCTGGGTGCTGTTCACCATCATGGTGGGCAGCACCATCTTCGGCCTGGTGTTTGAAAATCTCCTGGGCCGTATTTCGCTCAAGCTCAGCATCCGCATCGGCAACGACATCCAGGCGGACATCTTCCGCAAAATAGTGGATGGAGACTGGTCGGCGTTGAACCAGTTCCAGAGCGGCGACATTCTCAACCGGTTCAATATGGACGTGGGCACGGTGAGCAGCAACGCCGTGAGCTGGCTGCCCACCATCATCATTGCGGTGTATCGCTTTGCAGCCACCTTCCTGGTGATTATGCACTATGACTGGGTCATGGCGGTGCTCTCCCTGGGGGCAGCCCCGGCCATGTTCCTGGCCTCCCGGGTGTTGATCCGCAAGCAGCGGGAGCACGGCAAGCTGATGCGCCAGGTCGGCAGCCAGAAGATGAGCTTTGAGGTTGAGACATTTTACAACCTGGATACCATTAAGTCCTTCGGCATTGCCGACCAGTTCACAGACAAGCTCCTGGCCTGGCAGCAGAAGATCAAAGACGCGACCCTGGACTATAATCTCTTCACCATCCGCACCAATATTTTCATGACCCTCAGCGGCACCCTGGTGTCTCTGGGCACCTTCGGCTACTGCCTGCACCTACTCTGGACCGAAGCAATCACCTTTGGCACCATGACCCTGTTTTTGCAGCAGACTGGCAACCTGTCCGGCTCCTTCAAGAGCCTGGTGGGCATTGTGCCCAACTTTTTAAACGGCTCCATCTCGGCCCACCGCATCCGGGAGCTGGTAGAGCTGCCCAAGGAGATCCACGTGGCCCAAAGCAGCCGCCTGGGCGAAAAGGCAGACCAGGGCTTTACCCTGGAGCTGAAGGATCTGACCTATGGATACCTTGAAGACCAGACCGTGGTCCGGGATGCCCATATGGTGGCGCGGCCCGGGGAGATTGTCGCCCTGGTGGGCGCCTCCGGGGAGGGCAAGACCACCCTGGTCCGGCTGCTGCTGGCGCTGATCCATCCCCAGCGGGGCACGGCGCATATCCGGGCTGCAGACGGCACAGAGCTGCCGCTGAACGCCGATACCCGCTATCTGATTGCCTACGTGCCCCAAGGCAACACCATTCTCTCCGGCACGGTAGAGGAGAATCTGCGCATGGGCAAGCAGGATGCCACTGAGGCGGAGATGCGTGACGCTCTGGCGCAGGCCTGCGCCCTGGAGTTTGTGGAGAAGCTGCCCCAGGGGCTGCAGACCACCCTGGGCCGGAGAGGGAAGGGGCTGTCTGAGGGCCAGGCCCAGCGGCTGGCCATTGCCCGGGCGGTGCTGCGCGGCGCGCCCATCCTGCTGCTGGACGAGGCAACCTCCGCCCTGGACGTTGCCACCGAACGCCAGGTTCTGCGCAACATCATGCAGCAGTCCCCCAATAAGACCTGCGTGGTGACCACACACCGGCCCAGCGTGTTGAATCTCTGCGACCGGATCTACCGGGTCACCGGGCAGAGCGTCACCGAACTGGAGGCCGAGGAGGCTTCCAGACTTGCCATTGATTTTTGATTCTGCTTTTTGTTGCCGGTTCTGCCGGCCGGGGTCAGAAATTGAAGAATACCACACATTTTTCGCCCACCAAAAAAACTTTCGCATTTTTGAAAAAAAGACTTGCATTTTGAATAGAAGTGTGGTAATATAATGCCCGCAAGAGATCCGGGTGTGGCGAAGTTTGGTATCGCGCTTGAATGGGGTTCAAGAGGC
>DFIE01000014.1 GCA_002372735.1 Clostridiales bacterium UBA3705 | reverse complement strand
TGAGCGTGGACCCGGACGACAACACTCCCGGGGCCATCAAGGCCAGCGGGGCCCGGATCGTCACCTACGGCGCCCCGGTGCTGCCGGGGGCCATGTTCCTGCTGGGCTATTACGACGACGGCACCCCGGTGATGGGCCTGCCCGGCTGCGTCATGTATGCCAAGGCCACGGTCTTTGACCTGGCCCTGCCCCGGATTGCCGCCGGGGTGGAGATGACCAAACAGGACTTTGTCGCCATGGGCGAGGGCGGGCTCTGCCTGGGCTGCGGGGAGTGCCGCTACCCGGTCTGCCCCTTCGGAAAGTGAGGCGGAGCATGGAAGCTTATACGGTACAGATTATCACCGTGTCTGACCGCTGCGCCCGGGGCGAGCGGGAGGATCTCAGCGGGCCCGCCCTGGCAGACTACGTCCGGCAGGCGGGCTGGCAGGTGCTGGCGCCTGTGCTGGTGCCCGACGAGCAGGCAGAGATTGCCCGGGCCCTCCGGGCCGCCGCCGGGGCGGACGTGGCCTTGGTGCTCACCACCGGGGGCACCGGCTTTGCCCCCCGGGACGTGACCCCGGAGGCCACCCTGTCCGTGGTGGAGCGGGTGGTGCCCGGCATCCCGGAGGCCATGCGCTATGCCTCCATGCAGATCACCCCCCGGGGGATGCTCTCCCGGTCCGCCGCGGGAATCCTGGGCCGGACCCTGATCATCAATCTCCCCGGCAGCCCCAAGGCCGCCCTTGAAAATCTCCAGGCGGTGCTGCCCAGCGTGGGCCACGGGCTGAAGATGCTCCGCCAGGGCCCCCAGGATTGCGCCGCCCTGGCCCCCCAGGCCCTGTAAAACACACTACAAAGCCGCCGTGCTCCGAAGGCTTCCGGAGCACGGCGGCTTTGTAGTGTGCTATTTCTTTTTGGGCACAAGCAGCAGCACCAGCCCCGTCACCAGGGCCAGGACCCCCAGGATCAGGGCCCAGCGCTCCCGGCGGGCGGCAGTGGCGGCCCGGGCGTCCAGGTCCTCCAGGGCGGCGGCCACGGTGGTCTCGGCGTCGGTCTGCAGGGTGGTGAGCTTCAGCTCTGTGGGCTCGGTAAAGCTGAGCTGCACCGTCTTACGGGCCAGGCCGTTTTCCAGCACAGCCTCCTCCCCCTGGGGCAGCTCCGAGGCGGGGAGCGTCAGCTCCAGCTCCACCTTGGCGGTGTCCACCGCCTGGCGCAGCTGGGCTTCCAGGCTCTGGGGAAAGTTCTCCAGCCCGGCGGTGTCCAGCAGGCGGTTGGCCTCCAGCCGCACCTGGGCGGTGTAGGTGCTGATCCGGCTGTCCGCCTGCTGGGCGGTGACCGAACCGGTAAAGGGGGACACCGTGGGGTCCTGCAGCAGCTCCCCCAGCAGGGTCAGGGCCTGCGCGGGGCTGTCCCCGGGCCGGCGCAGGGTCATCTCCAGGTGGTAGACCGTGGGGTCCTGGCCAAAGTTGTCGCTGGCGGTAAAGCCCAGGTCATAGCGGTAATAGACCTCCAGCTGCCGCAGGCCGGACCAGATCTCGGTTTTCATGGCGGGGTCCATGCCGGTGGTGTCCACGTTGAATTCATAGTGCAGGTAGGCGTTGTTCTGCCCGTCCACGCCGCAGGCAATTTTGTTTTCGGTGCAGCCGCACAGCAGGGCCAGGGCCAGCAGCAGCCCGGCCAAAAGCCAATGTCTCTGTCTCATGCCGGCCGCCTCCTAAAAGTCATAGTCCATGGGCAGCGAGACGCAGATCCGCCCGTCGGGCAGCAGGGCCGTGACCATAAAGGTCCTGTGGCCCTGGGCCAAGCCGTCGTCATAGATCTGCACCTGGGTGCCCCGGTCGGCGGTCACCTTGCCCACGGTGGCGCTGGCGGCCTCGCTGCCGGTGACGGTGCGGATGGGCATAAAGTCCTCCTGGTCCTTGGCGGAGATCAGGGTGTACACCGCGTCCTCCCCAAAGACCTTGTCCCATGTGATGGTGTAGTGGGTAAAGGTCTGGGTGCCGGTGGTGAGATTGTAGGTCCGGTAGCCGGGCTCAATGTGCAGGGAGAAGTCCCTGGTCTGGGGCAGGTCCGGCACCGGCTGGTCAATGGCGCCGTAGAACAGCTCCGCCAGCCCGGGCACGTCCTGGGCCAGGGGCAGGCGCATATTCTCCTGGGGGGCGGCGTTGCGCCGCAGCTCGGTTTCAGAGGTCAGGCCCTGGAGATACTCCTCCACGTCCTTGTACTCCCCCACGGTTCTGGACAGGGGAGAGCCCATCAGGGTGACGTAGTCCTCGGCGGCGATTTCCACCACGTACCGGCTGTGGTTGTCGTAATAGGTCTGGGCATTGCCGGTGTTCACAAAGGAGTTGTCCGCCCGCAGGCCCCGCAGCTGGGCGTATTGGGACTCATAGTACTGGTTGGCCCCCCGCTCGTCAGAGAGCAGATAGGTCAGGGTAAAGTGGTGGCCGTACTCGTGGCTCAGGGAGCTGGCCATGGAGGCCACGGTGGTGTTCTCCTCCCCGCCGTACAGGGAGATCACCCCTGCCGACCGGGTAAAGGTGAACAGGGCCCGGTCCGGCAGCACCGGGGTGCGCAGATGCAGCTCATTGGTCTCCCGGGTCTGGGCGTGGGTGGCCGCGGCAAACTCGTCCGCCTGGGGGTAGACGGTCACCCGGCTCAGGGTGTTCAGCTCCGCCCCGTGGCGGTTTTGCAGCAGCTCCTGATACAGGGCCTCCAGCATGGTCTCGTCCCAGGCCTCGCAGTCGCTCTCAAAGCGGATGCCCTCCGGGGAGAGGTAGGTGTGCAGGGCCTGGGCAGGGGGCGTGGGGTCGGCCTGGTCCAGCAGGGCCAGGGCCTCCGTGTTGTCCGTCAGCTGCCGCGGCAGGGCGGCAAAGTCCGCAGCCCGGCTCTGCTCCGCGGCCAGGGCGGTGCGGGCGGCCTCCAGCTGCTGCCGCCTGCTGTGCTGCAGCAGGGCCACAGCCCCTGCCGCCAGGGCCAGCACCAGCAGCAGGATTCCGATTCGGCGCATGGCGCTCCCTCCTTTTGGTTGGAATGGGGGACCTCCAAAGCCCCGGCGCAGCGGCACGCAGCTTCAGAGATCCCCTTGTCTCAGCGTTGGTTGTACTGTTCAATGGCGATGGCCAGCAGGTCAATGGCCCGGCACAGGTCCTCCTCCTTCAGCACATAGGCAATGCGGATTTCGCTCTTGCCCTTGCCCGGGGTGGCGTAGAAGCTGCTGCCCGGGGAGAACATTACCGTCTCGCCGTTGTCCTCAAAGTCGGTGAGCAGCCAGGTCTGGAACAGCTCGGCGTCGTCCACCGGCAGCTTTGCCATCATGTAAAAGGCGCCTCTGGGCTTGGTGACCACCACGCCGGGGATCTTGCTCAGCCGCTCGTAGCACACGTCCCGGCGGCGGCGATACTCCTGGCGGACCTTGGCCAGATACTCGGGCCCCACGTCATAGAGCACCGCGGCGCCGATCTGGTCCAGGGTGGCGGCGCACAGGCGGCCCTGGCACAGCTTCATGGCCTGGGCCATCAGGTCCCGGTTCCGACTGATCAGCATACCGATCCGGGCGCCGCAGGCGGAGAACCGCTTGGAGACCGAGTCGATGATGATGATATTCTGGTCAATGTCCCGGTACTTGCCGGCGCAGAACAGCTTGTCGTGGTCGTAGACAAACTCCCGGTACACCTCGTCGCAGATCAGATACAGGTCATGGTCCCGGGCGACCTTGGCAACCAGCCGCAGCTCCTTTTCGGTCAGAGAGTTGCCGGTGGGGTTGTTGGGGTTGGTAATCATAATGGCCCGGGTGTTCTCGTTGATCAGCGCCTCCAGGCGCTCCCTGTTGGCGTAGTTGTAGTTTTCCTCCGGGCAGGTGGGCAGGGGCCGGATATGGCCGCCCGCAGCCTTGACAAAGGTGTCGTAATTGGAGTAGAAGGGCTCCGGCACAATGACCTCAGACCCCTCGTCCAGAATGCAGAGCAGGGCCATCAGCAGGGCCTCGCTGCCGCCGGTGGTGATGAGGATATCCTCCTTTTTGTAGTTGACGCCCATGCGGCGGTAGTAGGACCGCACCGCACCCAGCAGCTCCGGCAAACCCGGAGAGGCGGCGTAGGCGAGCACCTTGTCGGAGTAGTTCCGCACCGCCTCAAAGAATTCCGGCGGGGTGGGGATGTCCGGCTGGCCGATGTTGAGCTTGTAGATTTTCTTGCCGCTGCTCTCGGCGTCCACGGCGAAGGGGTAGAACTTCCGCATGGGGGACAGGCCGCAGCTCTGAATTTTGGTGGATAGCTTCATATGCAGCTCCTTTACATAGTCTCGTCGGTGTCCTGCTTCTTCTGCTTGCCATAGTATTTGCTGTAGCCATAGCCGTAGTTTTTGCTGTAGCCATAGCCCTTTCCATAGCCGTATCCGGTGCGGCTGGTGGAACGGATCGCGCCGTTGAGCACCGAGCCGAGGAAGCGCACCCCCGTGCCTGCCAGGGACTGGACGCTGTCAAGTATCGCGTTGTGGCTGGCGTAGTCCTGGCGCACCACATAGAGGATGCCGTCGCTGCGCTCGCAGATGGTGGCGGTGTCAGACAGCAGGCCGCTGGGGGGCGAGTCGATGATCACATAGTCCGCCATGGCGCTGAGCTGGTCCAAAATCCGCTCAAACCGGCGGGAGGAGAGGAAGCTCTGGGGGTCGTCGGCCACGCTGTCGCCGCACAGCAGCTGCAAGCCGGTGTCTTCAATGGGCACCAAGGCGTCCTTGACCTCGCCGCCCTGGGCAATCAGCTCTACCAGGCCCCGGGTGTGGTCGGTAATCTCAAACAGATCCTTCATGGTCTGCTTGCGCAGGTCGGCGTCCACCAGGATGACCCGGTGGCCCTGCTCGGCCAGCGCCAAGGCCAGGTTGGCAGAGATGGTGGTTTTGCCCTCGGTGGGAGAGGTACTGGTAATCAGGATGCACCGGGCGGGGTGGAGCTCGGTCTCCTTTTTCAGCTGGAAGCAGACGTCCCGGATACTCTCCAGGTAGCCCTCGTCCAGCAGGGGGTTGCGAATCAGCACCGAGCGGCTGCCCTTGGAGCGGAGCTTAAATCGCACCACCGGCAGCTGCCCCAGACAGGGGATGCTGAGCAGCTTGCGCAGATCCTCGGTGTTGTGGACGGTTTTGCGCAGATAGGCCAGCAGACCGATCAGCGCCACGCCAAGCACCAGGCCGATCAGCGCATAGCGCACCGTGGCCCGCACGGGCTGGAAGGGATTGGTGGGCTGGGTGGGCTTGCTGGCGGGCTCCAGCACCGTGAGCCCCACGCTGCCGATGATCTCCGCCGCGGCCTGGGGATAGAGCTCCGCCACGGTGAGCAGGGCGTTATAGGCCACCTCGGGCCGGTTGGCGGTGGCGGTCAGAGTGAGCAGGTTGGAGTCGGCCAGGCTGGAGGCGGTGACCTTGCAGGGCAGGGAGGTCTGGCCGGTTTTGTCCTTTAAAAGCTGCTTGGCCGCGTCGGTGGTAAACACATAGGGGAAGGTGGAGGCCAGCTGGGAGGCGGCGTTGGAGTCCTGGTAATAGCCGGTGCCGGTCAGATCCATATTGCCGATGTAGTTGGAGCTGACGATGTACATGGCCTTGGCCTCATACACGGGGGAGTAGCTCCGCACCAGGCTCAGATACCGCAGGCCGCCCAGCAGCACTGCCAGCAGCACCGGCAGCCACAGCATCCGCCTTCCGGTCATGCGGAAGTTGTGCAGGAAGATGGAGAGCTCAAAGCCGTTTTGTTCGTTTTTATTCTCCATGTTCTGTCTCCTTTCCGATGACCTCGCCGTCGGCGTTCATCCGCTGGCGGTTGCGGCTGCCGTAGCCGTACCCATAGCCATAGCCGTAGCCGTAGCTCTTGCCGTAGCCGTAGCCGTACCCATAGCCCTTGCCATAGCCGTAGCCGTAGCCCCGGCTGCCGCCCACCAGGAAGGCGCCCAGGTTCAGGGTGTGCACGTCGTTGAACACATAGCCCAGCAGGCGGGCGTGGCAGCGGTTCAGATCGTCAATGGCGTCGTTGATGCTCAGGGCGGTGTCCACGTCCTGGCGGACCACCAGCACAGAGGCGTCGGCAATGTCGGCCAGCAGCATGCTGTCGGTAAAGAAGGCCATGGGGGAGGTGTCCAGCAGGATGTAGTCAAAGTTTTCCCGCAGCACCGCCAGCAGGTGGCGCATCCGGTCAGAGCCCAGCAGATCTGCCGAGCGCTTGCGCACGCTTTGGGAGAACAGGCAGAACAGGTTGTCGGCCTTGCGGTACTGCAGGGCTTGGGCCAGCCGGGCGGGCTCCAGCTCCTGGCTGAGCAGGGCGTTCAGGGTGTGCTCCTTGTCTGGGGCCTGCTCCATCACCAGGTGCTGGGCGGACTTGCGCAGGTCGCAGTCGATGAGCAGGACCTTCCGGTGCTTTTTGGCCAGGCTCAGGGCCAGGTTGGCCGCCACGGTGGACTTGCCCTCGTTTTCCCCCACGCTGGTGATCAAAAAGGTCTTGCAGCTGTGGTGGCGCTGGGCGTGCTCCAGCTTGGCCCGCAGCTGGTGGATGGTCTCCACATACAGGAAGGCCGTTGCCGGGTTGGAAATCAGCAGCGAGGACTTCTGCCGGCGCAGGCGCATCTTCAGGGTGCGGCGCTTTTTCTCGTGGTTCAGGGTGGCCATCAGGGTGGCGTCCACCTGGGCCCTGGCGCCCACGGTGGTCTGCACTGTGCCGGACAGGATGCACAGCAGGGCCAGCAGGGCGGTCATGGCCAGAACTCCCAGGGCGCCGAAAATGAAGATGAGCCGCCGGTTGGAGGCAGCGGAGCTGTTGTTCCTGGGGATGGCCGGGGCGGTCACCGGCTCAAGGACCACCGAGTCAAAGATATACTGGGAGTATTCCGTATAGTGCTCCATGATTCCGGTGATCATACAAAAGGCGGCCTGGGGGGTGTCGGCCCGGACTGAGACGGTGATCAGGTTGGTGTTTTCCAGGGGCTTGCTGCTCACCGACGCGCTGCTCAGATCCACCACAGAGGATTCCCGTACCTTATCCAGCAGGGAGGAGCTGTTGAGCAGAGAGGCAAACTGGGTAGCGGTGCCGGAGCTCAGCCGCAGGCTTTGGTTGGAGTAGACCGAGGAATTGTAGCGGGGGGTCACCGCAAAGGTGGCCGAGCAGGAGTAGGAGGGGCGCATAAAGAAGGTAATGCCCAGATAGGCCAGCATCATAAACAGCAGGCCGGTGATCAAAATCATCCACCAGTTGTGGACAATCATCCGCAGCACACACCATGGCTCGATTTCGCTCCAGACAGTACGTTGCTTGTTTTGATCCATGGCAGTCACCTCATTCCACTACCACGGTGAGGATTGCCGTGGCCGTTGCGCCGGACTTGCCGGTGTAGTAGTAGGATACCTCGTAAGCGCCCGGGGTGTTCAGATCTACGTCCTCGTCGTTGATGGTCACCTGGTCGGTATAGGTGCGGCCGGGGGCCATGGGGTCACGGGCGGAGTAGAGGTACTGGGTAAAGTCGGGCTGGCTGCCCACAGGCAGATAAATCAGCTGCTCAGACAGGGTAATGGCAGGGGAGGTGTAATCCTGGTTTTCCACAATGATGGTCAGCGGCAGGGAGGAGGTGTCCCCGGCGGAGTTGGTGACGCTGACCTCCACCCGGTAAAAGCCTGCGGCCCGATTGTTCACCGCGCTGTCCACCAGCAGGATCTTATCGGTGATGTCCCCATCCAGCACGTCGGTGGCGGTCAGCCGGTCCATCAGGGTGATGGCCTCGCCCAGATGGAAGGTCAGGGGCTTGGAAAGGCCGAACTTGGGCTTGGTGTAGTCGGTGTAGTGGATGGTGCGGGTGCAGGTGGCGGTGTTGGAGGCCTGGTCAAAGACCAGGTAGGTCACCGTGGCGTCGGTGTTGTTGATCAGCTTGGACACCTGCATCACCTGGATGCGGTCGGTGACGTCGCCGTCGATGTTGTCATAGGCCCGCAGACCCTGCAGCAGAGCCTGGTTGCCGTCGTTGACGCTGACCTCCAGGTAGTCGGTGTCCATGTCAAAGGCCGGGGGCGAGATGTCGTTGTGGGTATACTGGTATACCACCAGGGTGGAGAAGGCTGCCGCGGTGAGGAAAAACAGCACCAGCAGCAGGACTCGTACGGTTTTCAGCATGATAGTTTGATCTCCTTGTGCGCTGCGGCCCTACAGGGGCCGGTCGTTGATGATCCGCAGGGGGTTGCGCTGTAAAAACACAAAGGGGTCCAGGCCGGGGAAGCGGCGCTCCATGGCTGCCATCAGGCCGGACAGGTCTGTGCTGCGGTAACGGTAGTGGTGGGCGTCGCTGGCAATGATGTGGCACAGGCCCCTGGCCAGCAGCAGGGAGGCCGCGTCGTAGGCGCCCGCGCCCAGACTGCCTAAAATACTGCCCTTGTTCAGCTGCAGCACGCAGCCCCGGTCCGCCCAGGCGCTGGCCAGACTGGGCCGGTCCTGCACGCAGAAGTAGCGCTCCGGGTGGGCCAGCACCGGCACCAGACCCGTCTGCAAAACGGTGTCCAGGGCCCGGTCGATGGAGTGGGGGTCGGTGTCAAACCAGAACTCCACCAGCAGGTAGCGGGAGTCTGCCAGGGTCTGGTATCTGCCGGCCTCCAGGTCGGCGGCAAAGCTGCTGCGCACCAGCACCTCGGCCCCGGGCAGAATCTGCACCGGGATGCCCCACCGGTCCAGCTCCGCCTGGAGCCGGGCGAACTGCCGGTGCAGCCCGGGGGAGGCAAAGTTCGGCTCCAGCCCGGAGTTGTTGCAGTGGGGAGTGGCCACAATGACCTCCACGCCGCAGTCGGCGGCCATGGCGGCCATGCGGCAGGAGGTATCCGGGGTGTCGGCCCCGTCGTCCACACCGGGCAGAATGTGGCAGTGCAGATCCAGCATTGCGCTCCCCCTCCCCGGTGCAGGACAGAATAGTTCTACCGTATAGAATACCACAAAACGGCCCCGATTTCAACTAAAATCCGTTGGGAATTCTTCTCATAAATTTATTTTTCTCTGGTCATACTTTTGACACATTTACGCAGTAAGATATTGGAAAATCATAAAGAAGGAAGTGCAATGGAATGGATTCGAAAGAACTCTTCCACAACGAAACCGATACCGGGGCCGAGATGCAGGCCCCGCAGCAGAAGCTGGAACCCCAGGCGGAGCCTGTTCCCGAGCTGGAGCAGCAGCCTGTTTCCGCCGGGCCGGAGGCCCCTGCCCCGGTGAGCGCAGCCCCCGAGCCCGCTGGGCCGGAGGCCAATCCCCCCGAAGCGTCTGAGCCCCCCCGGCCCGCCCCGGAGACGCAGCAGACCGTCCGCCCGGCCCAGAGCGCCTGGCAGAGCGCCGGCGCCTATCATTTCGGCCCCGGCAGCGTCTACGCCGCCCAGACCGATCCCAGTCATTTTTATCAGCCCAACCGGCAGGTGAGCCCCGGCGCCTGGCAGGCCGGCCCCTACGCCGGCTGGCAGCCCAATGCCTGGCAGCCCGGCCAGACGGCCGCCGGGGCCTACGCCCGGCCCACGGCCCAGGGCTGGCAGGGCTACGGCCAGGCCGCCCAGCCCGGGCAGACCGCCCAGACCGCCCGGCCAGAGCCCAACCCCCGGCCTGAACAGACCTCCGCCCCCGGCGGGCAGAGCACTGCCGTGCCGGCAAAGAAGCACCGCAGCAGGGGCTGGCTGGTGGCCCTGGTGCTGGCAGGGGCCATTCTGGTGGGCGTGGCCGGCGGCGCAGGTGGCTATCATCTGCTTACCCGCCGGGCAAACGCCGGCACCCTGCCTGCAGAGACGACCGCCGAGCTGCCCGCCGAGGAGGAGGCTGCAGAGCCCACCCGGGGCAGCGGGGATATCACCCAGCGCATCACCTCCGGCACCTCCCAGGACTATGCCGCCCCGGCCAAGATCTACCAGGAGAACGTAGACGCCGTGGTGGGCATCTCCACCGAGGGCACCGCTACCAACATCTGGGGCCAGCCCACCTCCTTTGCCGCCTCGGGCACCGGCTTCATCCTGTCTGAGGACGGCTATGTGCTCACCAACTACCATGTGGTCAAGGACGGCACCACCCTGACGGTCTCCACGTCTGACGGCACCAAGTATCCCGCCCAGCTGGTGGGCTACGAGAATGTGACCTGTGACGTGGCCCTGCTGAAGATTGATGCCTCGGGCCTGCCCACGGTCAAGGTCGGCGACTCCGACCAGCTCCAGGTGGGCGAGCAGGTGTGCACCATCGGCAACCCCCTGGGCGAGCTGACCTACACCCTCACCGTGGGCTACGTCAGCGCCAAGCAGCGGGCCATCAACACCGACGGCAGCCCCATCAACATGCTGCAGACCGACGCGGCCATCAACTCCGGCAACTCCGGCGGCCCGCTGTT
>DFIE01000029.1 GCA_002372735.1 Clostridiales bacterium UBA3705 | reverse complement strand
AGTCCTCATAGGGCAGGATGGAGGTCTCCATGGTGTCGATCCGCCGGGCAATGGTGACAATCTCTTCCTTGTCCATGCCGATGAGGGGATGGAACACCGGCAGATTCACCACCGCGTGGGTCACTGCCATGGCCTCCATGGTCTGGCTGGCCACCTGGCCCAGATTCTCCCCGGTGACCAGACAGCCACAGCCGTGATCCCGGGCAATCCGCTCGGCAATGCGCATCATAAACCGGCGCATGATAATGGTGAAATACTCCTCCGGGCAGTTGTCCCGAATGGCCTCCTGAATCTCCGTAAAGCCCACGATGTTCACGCTCATCCTGCCGCAGTACCGGGTCATACGCCGGGCCAGCTCCAGCACCTTATCCTTGGCAAGCTCAGAGGTATAGGGGTAAGAGAAGAAATGGATGCACTCCAATTCTACGCCGCGCTTGGCAATCATATACCCAGCCACGGGAGAATCAATGCCGCCGGAGAGCAACACCGCCGCCCTGCCGCCCACGCCGGTGGGCAGGCCGCCGGCCCCGGGCTCTGCCGGGCCGTGGACATAGGCTGCGTAATCCCGAACCTCTACAAAAACGGTGTACTCCGGGTTGTGCACATCTACCTCTACCTGGGGGAACGCCTCTGCCAGCCGGCCGCCGATGTCCTGGGAGATCTGGATGGAATTCAAGGGGAAGCGCTTGTCAGAGCGCTTGGACTCCACCTTGAAGGATTTTGCGCAGGCAAGCTCGTCGCCCAGGTAGGCCAGCACCGCCTGGTAGATCTCATCCAGGCTCTTGCCGCAGGGTCTGGACCGACAGAGACTCACCACGCCGAAAATCGCGTGGCAGGCATCCCATGCCCCCTCCAGGTCGCAGTTTTCATCTGCGGGCTCCACATACACCGTGGATTGGAGAATGCTGACCTTGAAATTGCCGAAGGGCCGCATCCGCCGGGTCACGTTAGAGCGCAGGCGGCTTTCAAACAGATGGCGGTTGCCCCCCTTCAGGACAATCTCACCCAGCTTTAAAAGAAAAATTTCGTTCATGGTTGACTCCTTTATCGGTTTCCGATCTGGAAGGTGCGGTACTGTACCGCCTCGGCCAGATGGTGTGTCTGTATCTGTTCTGCGTGGTCCAGGTCCGCGATGGTCCTGGCCACCTTTAAGATCCGGTCATAGCTGCGGGCGGTGAGCCCCAGGGCGTCAAAGGCATCCTGCATCAGCTTGGCGCACTCGTCGCTCAGGCTGCACTGCTCCCGGATCTGGGCAGGGGTCATGCCGGCGTTGCTGCGGGTTTCGGTGCCGGCATAACGCCGGTTCTGCACCTCCCGGGCCTGATCCACCCGGGCGCGGATGTCCGCCGAGGATTCCGCCGGCAGCGTAGAGCGCAGCTCCTCAAAGCCCAGGGCGGGTACCTCAATGATAATATCGATCCGATCCAGCAGCGGCCCGGAGATCCGGTTGAGATAGCTGTTCACCGAGGCCTGGGAGCAGGTGCAGCGTCCGCTGCGGTCTCCGTACCAGCCGCAGCGGCAGGGATTCATGGCGCACACCAGCATAAAATCACAGGGATAGGTCTCTGTGGCAATGGTGCGGGAGATGGTGACCACGCCGTCCTCCAGAGGCTGGCGCATCACCTCCATGGTGTCCTTACGGAACTCGGGCAGCTCATCCAAAAACAGCACGCCCCTATGGGCCAGAGAGATTTCTCCGGGCTTTGGGATGGAGCCGCCGCCCACCAGGCCCGGCGCGGAGATGGTGTGGTGGGGGCTGCGGAAGGGCCGCTGGGAAATCAGAGGATTCTCCCGGTCCACCAGGCCCATAATGGAGTGGAGCATGGTGACCTCCAGAGACTCCTCCTTGGTCATCCTGGGCAGAATGGAGGGCAGGCGCTTGGCCAGCATACTCTTGCCGGAGCCCGGCGGGCCCACCATCAGAATATTATGGCCGCCGGCTGCCGCAATTTCCAGGGCGCGTTTGGCGTTGCGCTGGCCCTTTACGTCGGCGTAATCCAGGCTGACCCGCTGGGTGGGCGTGGGAACCCAGGCCGGCTGGGCCGGCATCTGCACGCCGCTGCGCAGGCTCTCCACCAGGGTGCGGACGTCCCGGACAGGGATTACTGTGAGCCCCTCTGCCAGGGTGGCCTCCGGCGCGTTTTCCGCCGGGACGTAGAGGGTGCGGCAGCCGTGCTTCACCGCGGCGATGGCCATAGGCAGCACCCCCAGCACGGGCCGGAGCTTTCCGTCCAGACTGAGCTCCCCCAAAAACGCGGTGTCGCCGGCGGGCATCTTAAGCTGCTCTTGGGCGGAGAGAATACTGAGCAGAATGGGAAGATCAAAGAAGGTGCCGGTCTTTTTGGTGTTGGCCGGGGCCAGATTCAGGGTGATGCGGCTGGGCGGGAAGCGATAGCCCGAGTTCTTGATGGCCGCCCGCACCCGGTCCTTGGCCTCCCGCACCGGGGCATCGGGCAGACCCACAATGTCAAAGCCCGGCAGGCCGTTGCTGATAAAGCACTCCACCGTCACCGGGTAGCCCACAATTCCGTTGATGCTCATGGTCTGCACCTGGCTGTGCATGGCAGGCCCTCCCTCTCCTGTCGGCCGGCATTGCGGCTGCAGGCATATTTTTTATATTATAATACAAAACCCGGCAAAGTGCAAGTGCCAGTGCCGGGCATTCCCGCCCGGAGATGAACATTTCCACTGGGCGGTCATAAGATGGTATGAATCTGTATGAGGAGGTATTGCTATGCCGGATCAGGAAAGACCCCAGAGCAGAAGCATCCACGAAATACATCAGGCGGTAAGCGTCCATGCCAAGCAGATTGAGGACGCCTGTATCGACAAGGACTGCATTGAGGATCTGCGCTGCTATCTGACCACCCAATCCCAAGCCACCCTGGACAACGCGTCCTCCGCCCGGGCCAGGGCCGCGGAGCTGCTCCACGTGGACATTGAGGTAGAGCCCATTGTTTATCACCGGGGCCGCTACACCGCGGATCTGACCTTTTACTATCGGATTGTGGGCGAGGCATCCAACGGCAGATCCCGCCCCGCCCCCCTGGAGGGGCTGGCGGTCTTTTCCAAGCGGGTGGTGCTGCGGGGCGGCGAAACCTGCGCCAAGGTCTTTACCAGCAGCGACAACCGCGTGCGGGCAGACCGTCTTTATGCCTGCGACAAGCCCGAGTGCGTAGTGGAGGTGGTGGACCCCATGATTTTGGCCGCAAAGGTCTTGGAGCAGGGGGCCAACCCCCTGCCCGGCCCGGTGGTGGTGATCCCACAGGCCATTGAGGACCTGTTTGACGATCCCCTGGTCATCGAGGGCGAGGGCAAACGGATGCTGGTCACCCTGGGGCAGTTTTCCACGGTGCGGCTGGAGCGCAGCGCGCAGCTGCTGCTGCCCAGCTTTGACGGGTATTTCCCGGACAAGGAATGCTGCGACGACCCCGGCAGCCCCGAGGAGCCCTGCGAGCTCTTTGCCCGGGTGGAGTTCCCCAAAGATGTATTCTATCCGCAGCGCGGCTGCGGCTGCCCGGTCAACAGCAATCCCCGTCCCCGGGGCTGACCGGCAGGCAAACCGGAGGGCGGGTCGGCGCTTCGTCGCCGATCCGCTTT
>DFIE01000123.1:13132-16333 GCA_002372735.1 Clostridiales bacterium UBA3705 | reverse complement strand
CGCTCAGTGAGCGGCCGCTACGGAGAAGATTGTGCAAGCCGCAACCGGCATATTTCAAATGTTTTCAAATGGCAATTTGAAAACACCACCATTTTCAATTTTCAATTTTCAATTCCCACCGGTGGGACGGGCGGCCCGGGCATGGGCGGATGTGGGCATCCGCCCCTACGGGGGTGTACGCATCCCGTCCCCCCGGTGAGGGCAAAAAAACTCCCCGCCCTTGGGGGGCGGGGAGGATGGGTTGGGGTTCAGCCCTCCGGCACGTCGGGGGCCGGGGGCTCGGGGTCCGGCTGAGGCTCGGGGTCCGGCTGAGGCTCCGGGTCGGGCTGGGGTTCGGGGTCCGGCTGGGGTTCGGGGTCCGGCTGGGGCTCCGTGACCGGGGCCTGGGACTCGGTGGGTGTGGCGGAGGTGGAGGTGGGCGCCTGGGTCTCAGAGGAGGTGGGCGTGTTGTTGCCGCCGCTGCCGATCACCGCAATGGTCTTGTCCCGCTTGTTGTAGGTGCTCACTGCCACCTGGGTGGTGGCAATCTTGTTGCCGTTCTTGTCATAGGTGGTCTTGTAGGTGGCCACCTTGTAGCCGGTGTAGGGGGTGGAGATCACGTCGCCGGCCCGGTAGGAGCCGTCGGTCACCACCTGCTCCACGGTGGTCCAGGGGTAGGTCTCCAGCACCTCGTAGGACATCTCCACGGTGTAGTCCTTCCACTCGGTGCCCCGCAGGGTGATGTGCACCTCGCCGCCGGAGACGGAGGACTCGATCCGGATGGGGTAGGGGGTGTTGTTCTTGAACTTGTAGTCCAGGCTGCCCCAGTAGATGGCGGCGTCCATGCCCATGGGCACGTAGGTCACCGCGTACATATGGGGGGCCCGCTCCACGGTCTGCAGGTCTGCCAGCAGGCAGGCGTAGTAGATGGAGGAGGCCACCTGGCACACGCCGCCGCCCAGCTCGGGCTTGGAGGCGCCGCCGGAGACGTAGGCAATGGCGGGCTTGTAGCCCTTGGAGGCGGTGCGCTCGCCCACGGTGCCGTTGAAGGAGAAGACCTCCCCCGGCAGCACCACGGTGCCGTCAATGGCCTGGCAGGCCAGGATCAGGTTGTTGGTGCGGTCGGCAATGGCGGTGTGGGGGGTGTCCACAGAGGAGAGCACGTCGCTGAACAGGGTGGATTCCAGGAACTCCTTGGTGACCTCGGGCTCAATCTCGTGGAGCTCCACCTCCAGCTCGTCGCCCTCCTTGGCGGCGGCCAGACGCTTGACCAGCTCGTCCTTGTCAAAGCCGAAGCCCGGCTGATCGGGGTAGACCTCAAAGGTCTTCTGGTCGTAGTAGGCGTCCACGGGCTCGGTGCAGTAGGTGTCGTACAGGGTGTTCACGTCCAGGGGCTCCACCGCCTTGCCGGTGTAGGTCATCTGGGGGGTGAAGTTGCCGGTGGCGTAGCCCTCCATCACGGTGTCGAACAGATCCGTGGCGGCAAAGGTCCGCTCAGAGGTGCCCAGGGTGATCTTCAGCTTATAGGGGGCCTGGGCGGGGGCGGTCTCTTCGGTCTCGCCCTCTTCGGTCTCGCCCTCTTCGGTCTCGCCCTCGTCCTCGGTCTCCTCCTCAGTGGGCAGGGGGTCCGGCTCCAGCTTTTCGATCTGGTTGTCGGTAAAGGTCCGGCAGAAGGCGTCGGCGGTGTCGTCGGCCACCCGGCGGATATAGGCCTCGTCCACGGTGATATACTCCATGGGCTCAATGTGGAACTCGGTGGTCATGGCCTCGGTGCGGGCCTTGGCGTTCTCAAACAGATTGCCCTGCCGGCCATAGGCATAGGCGGTGGCCACGGCGGAGGCGGCGTCCACCTGGATCTTGCTGTCGGCGGGGGTGATGGTCAGGGTGACGGACTCGCCCTCCAGCCCCTCGGCGGGGGCCAGGGTGACCACCATATCGGTGGAGGCGTAGCTGCGGCTGGCGCTCTCCAGGGCCAGCACAGCCTCCTCCTGGGTCATGCCGCCCAGGTTGACGCCGCCGGCATAGACGTTTTGGTAGATCCGCCCGTCGTCCCGGAAGTTCATGTAGAACAGCGCGCCCACAGCCAGCACGGCCACGCCGGCCACTGTGGCCACGATGGGCCAGATCTTCTTGCCCAGGCTGCCCTTTTTCTTTTTCTTGGCGGGGGCAGCGCTCTGCTTTAAGGACAGCTGCTGCTTAGGCGCGGGGGCAGTCTTTTTCTCGGGGGCCGCAGCGGTCTTTTTGCCCGCCTCAAATTTTCCTTTGCTCATAGTTTTTCTCTCTCCTGCTTGGTTCTGTTATGGATAAGACGGTGAAAGCCGTCAAATGTTCCGGTTTTCTATTATACTCTATTATGCCGTAAAAAAGCAATGACAATTCGTAACAGAATTCGGGAAATTTTTCGGCCTGCCCTTGGCTATTTCTTCTGTCCCAGCTCCAGCAGGTCCTCGGCCAGCCGGCCGGCGCAGGTCAGGGGGTTCTGGCCCCTGGCCAGCTTCAGCCGCAGCACGGGCTTTTTGGCGTTGGGCTGCAAAAACAGCCGCTTCTGATACCGGTCCAGCTGGCACAGCCGGGAGATCTGCTCCATATCCAGCCCCAGCAGGGTGAAGTAGATGCTGCCCTCCCGCTGGGTGATGTCCACGATCCCGGCCCGGGCGGCCCGGGCCCGGAGCAGGGCCACGTCGATCAGGTTCATCACGCCCTTGGGGGGGTCGCCGTAGCGGTCCACAATCTCGTCCAGCAGCTGGTCGGCGTCCTCCCGGCTGCGGATGGCGGCCATGCGCCGGTACAGGTCCATGCGCTGCTCGCCGTTTTCCACATACTGCTTGTCGATGTTGGCGGTGACGTGCAGGTCGGCGGTGCACTCCGGCAGCTTCTGGTCCGCCTCGCCCTGCTCCTCCAGCACGGCCTGCTCCAGCAGCTTGAGATACATATCATAGCCCACCGACAGCATATGGCCGGACTGCTCCGCCCCCAGCAGATTGCCCGCGCCCCGGATCTCCAAATCCCGCATGGCGATTTTGAAGCCGGAGCCGAACTCCGCATACTCCCGGATGGCGTCCAGCCGTTTTTCCGCCACCTCGGTGAGCACCTTGCCCCGGCGGAAGGTCAGGTAGGCAAAGGCGTGGCGGTTGGACCGGCCCACCCGGCCCCGCAGCTGGTGCAGCTGGGCCAGCCCCAGGCGGTCGGCGTCCTCAATGATCAGGGTGTTCACGTTGGGGA
>DFIE01000123.1:12344-13020 GCA_002372735.1 Clostridiales bacterium UBA3705 | reverse complement strand
CGTCGGCCATGCGCTGCATCACGTCGCCCAGCTGCTCCTCGTTCATCTTGCCGTGGGCCACGGCCACCTCCACCTGGGGGTGGCGGGCGGCCAGCCGGGCGGCGCACTGGTCAATGGAGGCCACCCGGTTGTGCAGGTAGTACACCTGGCCGCCCCGGTCCAGCTCCCGGCGGATGGCGTCGTCCACCACGGCGTCGTTGTGCTCCAGCACAAAGGTCTGCACCGGGTAGCGGTCCATGGGGGGCTCCTCAATGGTGGACATATCCCGGATACCGGACAGGGCCATGTTCAGGGTTCTGGGGATGGGGGTGGCGGAGAGGGTCAGCACGTCCACCCCGCGGGAGAGCTCCTTCAGCCGCTCCTTGTGGGTCACGCCGAAGCGCTGCTCCTCGTCCACAATCAGCAGGCCCAGATCCTTGAAAGTGACGTCCTTGTTCAGCAGCTTGTGGGTGCCCACGATCAGGTCCACCGTCCCCGCCCGCAGACCCTCCAGGGCCCGGCGCTGCTCCTTGGGGGTGCGGAACCGGGAGAGCACGTCCACGTTCACCGGGAAGCCCTCAAACCGGCGGCAGGCCGTCACGTAGTGCTGCTGGGCCAGCACCGTGGTGGGCACCAGGATGGCCACCTGCTTGGAATCCAGGATGGCCTTCATGGCCGCCCGCAGGGCCACCTCGGT
>DFIE01000123.1:0-12283 GCA_002372735.1 Clostridiales bacterium UBA3705 | reverse complement strand
GTCTTGCCGAAGCCCACGTCGCCGCACAGCAGCCGGTCCATGGGCACGGGGGACTCCATATCCCCCTTGATCTCCGCCACGCAGCGCAGCTGGTCGTCGGTCTCCGGGTAGGGGAAGTTGTCCTCAAACTCCGTCTGCCAGGGGGAGTCGGCGGCAAAGGCAAAGCCCATGAGGCGCTTGCGGGCGGCGTAGAGCTTGATCAGCCCCTCGGCCAGATCCTTCACCGCGGCCTTGGCCCTGGACTTGGTCTTCTCCCAGGCGTCGCCCCCCAGCCGGTTCAGCTTGACCGGGGTGTCCTCCCCGGCGCCGATGTACTTGTAAATCAGGTCCATCTGGGTGGCGGGGACGTAAAGCACGTCGCTGCCCTGGTAGGCGATTTTCACATAGTCCTTCAGGGCCCCGTCGATTTTCATCTGCTCCATGCCCACGTACTTGCCGATGCCGTGGTGCTCGTGGACGATGAGATCCCCGGGGGTGAGATCGGTGAAGGAGCTGAGCTTCTGCCGGTTGGTGGCGGCCTTTTTGGCCCGGGCCTTCCGCCGGGGCTGGCTGAGCAGCTGCCCCTCAGACAGAATGGCCAGCTTCACCGTGGGGTACTCCATGCCGTTGGGCAGTACCCCCTGGGTCAGATAGATCCCCCCGGCAGGGGGCAGGTGTTCGGCCGGGAAGGCCATGGAGACCCGGATCTCCCGGCTGCGGAGGTACTCCTCCAAAATCTCCGCCCGGCGGCGGCTGCCGCAGAGCACCAGGGTCCGGTATCCGCTTTTCTGGAACTGCCGCAGGTCGGTGGCGGCCACCTCCAGGTTGCCGGCGTAGGAGGGCAGCTGCCGGCAGCTGAGCTCTGAAATTGCCGCCGGGGGCATAGACTCCGGGTAGGCCGCGGAGAGATAGGAGTCCAAAAACAGCCCCGGGCACCGGCTCAGGGCCCGGCACTGGTCCTCCCAGCCCAGGGCAAAGTCGCAAAGCTCTCCGGCCAGCAGCCCGGCCTGCAGCAGGCTGTCCAGCTGCAGGCCCAGGTCCTCCTCACGGCCGTTTGCCGCCCGGCGGAGATTGCCGTGGTCAAAAAACACCGTCAGCCCGTCCCGGGGCAGATAGTCCGCCGCGGTGGACAGCTGCGGGTAGATCAGGGCCATATACCGGTCCCAGGCGCCGAAGAAGGACTGGGTCTCCAGCCGCTCCAGGTCGGTCTCCAGGGTGCGCAGCAGGGCCTCGTTTTTGTTTTTCCGCCGGCGCAGCCGGTCGCACAGCCGGCGCAGATCCGCGGCCAGGCCCGCCCGGCCGCCGGGGTGCAGATCCGGCAGGGTCTCGCTCACGGGCAGCAGCACCGTGCGCTGCAGATTTTGGGTGCGCCGCTGGGTCAGGGGGTCAAAGCTGCCCATGGCGTCCAGCTCGTCGCCGAAGAACTCCATCCGCACCGGCTGGTCCGCCCCGGGGCTGAACACGTCCAGAATCCCGCCCCGCAGGGCAAACTGGCCCGGGCCCTCCACCATGTCGCAGCGGCTGTAGCCCAGGGTGAGCAGTCGGGCGGACAGCTGCCCGGGGTCCGCCAGGGCCCCCACCGCCAGCTCCTCCGCAGCCCCCAGCAGGGCCGCGGGGGGCATGGTGCGCAGGCTCAGGGCCTCCCAGGAGGCGATGAGCAGCCGGCTCTCTCCGGTGGCCAGGTCGTACAGGGCCCTGATCCGCTTCTGCTCCCACTGGCGTGACACCGCCTGGGTGTCGTAGAAGGTGAGATCCCGCCCGGGCAGCACCGGGGGCTCCCAGCCCAGCAGGGCGGTGAGCTCCCCCTGGGTGCGGCGGGCGGCCATCTCATCCTGGCACACCACCAGCATGGGCCGGTCCAGATCGTGCCACAGGGCCGCGGCCAGGTGGCTGCGGTTGATCTGGGCGGCGCCGGAGACCCCCACGTGGCGGCCCCGGCCCAGGGTGGACAGGATGGTTTTGTATTCGGGCAGCTCTTTCAGCGCCTGCAGCAGCAGCTCCATGGCAGTCTCCTTGATGGGGGCAGGGCCCCGTATTTTTTCTCCACGCAGCAGCGCGGAAAGGGTGCTCAGACCCTTTCCGTGCATCGCGGTGCAATGTTAATTTCCGTTAAAGCGGTTGGCCGCGGCGGCGGGGCCGTGGGCCATAAGCTCCAGCACCGCCTGGGCGGCGTGGTCCAGGGCGGGGGCCAGGGCCTCCTGCTCCGCCTTGGAGAAGGAGGAGAGGACCCAGTCCGCCAGGTCGTAATCCGGGTGGGGCTTGGCCCCCACGCCGATCTTGACCCGGGGGAAGTCCTGGCTGCCCAGGTGGGCGATGACGGACTTCAGCCCGTTGTGCCCCCCGGCGCTGCCTGCGGCCCGCACCCGGATGCGCCCCACCGGCAGGGAGATGTCGTCTGACACCAGGATGATTCGCTGGATGGGGAGTTTGTAGAACATGGCGGCCAGCTGGACCGACTCGCCGGAGTTGTTCATAAAGGTCTGGGGCTTTAAAAGCAGCACCCGCTGGCCGGCCAGGGTGACCTGCCGGCACAGGCCCCGGAACTTGGCCCGGTCAATGCGCACCCCCGCCTGCTCCGCCAGCAGGTCTGCCGTGCGGAAGCCCACGTTGTGGCGGGTGGCGGCGTACTCCGCCCCGGGATTGCCCAGACCGACGATCAGCCAGTCCAGGTTGGACGCACCAAACAGCATAAAGGCCCTCTCCCGCGGTCTGCTCAGAAGCAGTCGGAGATGGAGGTCTCCTCGTAGATGTGGCGGATGGCCTTGGCAAACATGGGGGCCACCGACAGCATCTTGATCTTGGTGCCGGCGTAGTGTTCGGGCAGGGGGATGGTGTCCAGCAGCACCAGCTCCTTGATGACGCTGTTCTCCACCCGCTGCCAGGCGTCCTTGGAGAGCACCCCGTGGGTGGCGCAGGCGTAGACCTCCTTGGCCCCGCCCACCTCCACCAGGGCCTTGGCGGCGTTGCAAAGGGAGCCGGCGGTGTCCACGATGTCGTCATAGAGGATGCAGGTCTTGCCCTGCACGTCGCCGATCACGTTCATCACCTCGCAGAGATTGGCCTTGGGCCGGCGCTTGTCCACAATGGCCAGGTCCATTTGGACCTGCTGGGCAAAGTTCCGGGTTCTGGAAACCGAGCCCACGTCGGGGGACACCGCCACAAAGCCGCTGTGGTCATAGACCTCGGGGTTGAACTTTTCCATGTAGTACTTCACGAACAGGGGCGCGCCGGTGAGATGGTCCAGGGGGATGTCAAAGAAGCCCTGGATCTGGGGGGCGTGCAGATCCATGGTCAAAATCCGGTCGGCGCCGGCGGCGGTGAGCATGTTGGCCACCAGCTTGGCGGTGATGGGATCTCTGCCCCTGGCCTTGCGGTCCTGGCGGGCGTAGCCGTAGTAGGGGATCACCGCGGTGATCCGGCCGGCGGAGGCCCGGCGCAGGGCGTCGATGTTGACCAGCAGGGCCATGAGATTGTCGTTGACAGGCTTGCAGGTGGATTCTACCACAAAGCAGTCCAGACCGCGTACTGTCTCATCCATCCAAACACAGACCTCGCCGTCGGCAAAGGTGCTGAGCTGATTGCTGGTCAGCTCCACCCCGAGCTCACGGCAGATGGCCTCGGCCAAAGGGCGGCTGGTGTTGCCGCTGAATACCTTGACTGCTTTCCCATGTGCGATCATAGCTGTCTCCTTTTCTCGCTCATTCTTGGTTGATTTTATGCTTCAGCGCCCACTCCTTGCGGGTGAGCTGTTTGCTGCGTTCAATGCCCAGGGCCTGGGCGGGGACGGATTCGGTGATCACCGAGCCCGCGCCAATGTAAGCCCCCTTGCCCACGGTGACCGGGGCCACCAGGGTGGTGCTGCAGCCCACAAAGGCGTTGTCCTCAATGGTGGTGGCGGACTTGGTCACCCGGTCAAAGTTGGCGGTGACGGTGCCGCAGCCGATGTTGGCGTCCTTGCCCACGTGGGCGTCGCCCAGGTAGGACAGGTGGGGCACCTGGGCGCCCTCGTCCAGGGTGGTCTGCTTCAGCTCCACAAAGGCGCCGGCCTTTACCCGGTTGCCCAGCACGGTGCCGGGGCGCAGATGGGCAAAGGGCCCCACCTGCACCTGGTTGCCCACCACGGCCTCCACGGCGCAGGACTGCTCCACCACCGAGTGGTTGCCCACCCGGGTGTCGGTCAGGTGGGTGTTGGGGCCGATGCGGCTGCCGTAGCCGATGACGGTGCTGCCCTCCAGCACGGTGCCGGGCAGCAGGGCGGTGCCGATGCCCACCCGGACCTCCGGGCCCACGTAGGTGGTGTTCTCGTCCCAGACCTCCACCCCGGCGTCCTCCAGCCGGCGCAGCAGGTCCCGGTTGAGAATCGGCTGCCAGTGGCTGAGCTCCCGGGCGCTGTACAGGCTGAAAAAGCCCTCCCGGTCGGTGCAGGCGTCCCCGGCCCGGCGCAGAAAGTGGCCGATGGGGGCGGTTTCGTCCAGGGCCTGCATCAGCGCCTCACGGCTGACCATGCAGGCGTTGGCAGGGGTGGGCCCCACGCCGGGGTCGTGGTTGGCGCTGAAGGGGGCGTACAGGGTGGGCCCGGTGACGACCAGCACGTCGCTCTCCTCGTCCTCGGCGGTGGAGAGAAAGACGTGCAGGGCGTCAGAGGGGTTTTCGTCCGAGGCGGTGACCACCTGGACCTGGGGCGGAAACTGGGCCTGGGCCTGTTGGGTGTACTTGGGGGCGCAGACCAGGAAGAACCTGCGCACCTGCTGCTCTGCCAGGGCATAGCTCAGCCATTTCAGCATGGGCGTGCCCATGATGTTTTGCAGCATCAAGGGGTCCGGGCTGCCGGTGCGAAAGGTGTCATCCAGCAGGAAAATCACAGCGGAGCGGTCGGCCATGGGGATCACATCCCTTTTTTCAGATTATACCAGAAATGATTGAATTTGTATATAGCCTACACTGCCAAAAATATACTTGCATTGCGCAGCTCTGACAGGGCAATTTGGTCATTGACGGAGTAGGCGTGCTTTTCCAGGTCGCCGCACACGGCTTTGGTCAGTCCCTGGTCCTGCAGGGCGGTGATCACCCGGCCGGCCAGGGCCTCCATCATGTCGGCCTTGGCCCGGGCCATGACGGGGCCGTTGTCGGTGGTGAGAAGCAGCTCCAGGTCCTCGCCCAGGTCGCCCAGATGGGGCAGCTGCCGCAATGCCCGGAACTGCCACTTGTAGTAGGGGCAGTAGACCCCCTCCAGCAAAAACAGCACCGGGATGGCGTGGCGGACGAATTCGTCCACCGCCAGCTGGGCGGCGGCGGGCTCGCCGTGGGCCAGGCAGCGGGTGTAGTTGTACTGCCCCGCCTGGGCCATGAGCAGCAGGTGGCCGGCCAGCTTTTTGCGGCGCACGTCCTCGGGCTGGCGGGACAGGCGCTGCCGGATGCGGGTAAAGCTGCCCTCGTCGTCCCGGAACAGGGCCCCGCCGGTGACCTCGGCCAGATACTGCTCCGGCAGGCGCAGCCACTGCTCCAGATCAAGCACCCCGTCGGGGGCACCGGTTTTCTCGGTTAAAAATTCCTCCAGCCGCAGCACGCCCCGGCGGCTGCCCCCCACCGGGGCCAGCTTGGGCCGGGCAAAGCCCATAAATTCTTTGGGCAGGGCGGCGTAGGCCCGCTCCAGCTGAAAGGCAGTTTTCCGGTCCAGGATCTCCTCCCCGGGCAGGAAGATGCAAAAGTCCGGGCCGAAGTCGTGGTCTCTTGACACCTGGTCGTCAAAGCCCAGGCACTCGGACCCGCCGCCCACCAGGCCCACCGCCAGCAGACCCTCCCACTGGGGAAAGTCCCGGTGCAGCATGGGGGCGCCATAGGCCTCATAAAAGGCTCTTGCCAGTTCAATTCCCTGCATAGATGACCTCCGCGCCCTTCTCCAGCGCCTCTGCGTCGGCAAACCTGCCGTAGTAGCGGAAGGTGGGGGCGCATTTTTCACACACAAAGGCGTAGTAGCCGTCCTGGCACAGCGCCTCGTCCTGCAGCAGGGCCCAGGCCCGATCCAGCAGGGCGTCGATCTCCCCCTCGGCCTCCAGCAGGCCCTGCTCCGCCTCGGCCAGATTGGCCAGGTTCAGGCAGGTGATGGCCTGCTCCAGGGCCCCGTGGGGGGCGGCTTTCATGATCTCCAGGGCCTGGCCATACAGGGCTCTCGCCTCGTCGTACCGGCCCAGATCCGTCAGGGCCAGGGCCATGTTGTTGTACAGCCCGCCCATCCGGGGGTCGTCGGGGGGGAGGCTTGCCTCATACACCGCCCGGGCCCGCTCATACAGGGGCAGGGCCTGGTCGGCCTGGCCGAAGGTCTTGTGCACCGTGGCGGCGTTGAGCCAGGTGGTGGCGGCGGTGACGGTGCCCTCCAGCCCCAGCCTGTCCACCAGGTCCAGGGCGGAGTGCAGGGCCTCCATGGCCTCGCTCTTGCGGCCGGCCTTGCGGTAAAAGCCCATCCGCTCGTTCTCCACCGCCAGCAGGCCCCCCTCGTCGTTGCCGGCCAGGGCCTCGGTGCGCCAAAAGCGCAGGTGCCGCTCGGCGGCGGCCAGATCGTTGCGGCCCAGGTACCGGTCCAGGGTTTCGGTAAAGCGGCGCAGATCGATGGGGATCACCTTTTTTTCCTGGGGCCGGTAAAAATCACTGCAAAAGGGGCACGCGGGCTCCTTGTAATCCTCGGGACGAATGGGCTCTGCCATGACAAACGCCTCCTTTTTCTCTGCCTGGCCCCAAAGAAAAGGGGACCGGCAATTGCCGATCCCATTGTACCACAGATCCGGATATTTCGCAACCGGTTTTACAGCGTCCTCATAGCGCGGCTGAGCCGGTCGTTCTTCTGCACCAGCAGGAACAGGGGCACCCCCAGCAGATACATCACCGCCGTCTCGCCCAGGCCCACGCTCAGGGCGTTGGCCCCGAAGGCGGGCAGGAAGGCCCCCTCGTCAAAGAACACGGCGATCTCCGCCCCCACGATCAGGGCGTTGCACAGAATCGTGGGCAGGGGCATCAGCCAGGGGGATTTGATCCGCCGGGTGAGCAGGCAGGCCAGCAGGGTGGCGCAGCTGCCGATGAGAAAATCCCACACGCTGACAAAGGAGAGCAGGTTGGCGGCCATGCAGCCCACCACCATCCCGGGCACGGCGGCGGGGGTAAAGCAGCACAGGGCGGTCAGGGCCTCGGCGATCCGGAACTGCACCGGCCCGTAGGCAAAGGAGGCGGTGGCCCAGGTCAGCGCGGCGTAGACCGCAGCCAGCACCCCGGCAAAGGCGACGGATTTGGCGGTGATTTTTTTCACGGCGAGGCCTCCCTTCCCAAGCACCCGGGCATCACAGATGGGGATATTCTAGCAGATACAGCGCATTTGTCAAGGGGGAAATCCCGGCCCCCGCACAGGGCCGGCGGTTATTGACAAGCCGCCCCCTTTGGGTGTATAATCAGGGTACCCGGCCCAGGGCCGTCTGGATTGACTATATTTTACGGAGGAAGCATAATATGTTCGAACTGCTCAAGGAAAAGCTCAGAAACGAACCCAAGAAGATCGTCTTCACCGAGGGCCACGACCCCCGCATCCTGGAGGCTGCCGCCCGGCTGAAGGCGGAAAACTGCGGCCTGACCCCCATCCTCATCGGCAAGCCCGAGGTGGTCCTGGGCAAGGCCAAGGAGTGCGGCTTTGACATCGACGGCCTTGAAATCATCGACCCCGCCACCTACCCCGGCATGGAGGAGATGGTAGAGAAAATGGTAGAGCTCCGCAAGGGCAAGATGAGCCCCGAGGACTGCCGGGCCAACCTGCAAAAGGGCAACTACTTCGGCACCATGCTGGTCAAGCTGGGCGTGGCCGACGCCCTGCTGGGCGGCGCCACCTACTCCACCGCCGATACCGTCCGCCCCGCCCTGCAGCTGATCAAGTGCCGCAAGGGCGCCCACCTGGTCTCCTCCTGCTTCATCCTGGCCCGGGAGGGCAAGGACGGCCAGGAGCTGCTGGCCATGGGCGACTGCGCCATCAACATCTCCTACGAGGACACCCTGGACAAAGAGGGCAACGTCACCTTCTCCGCCGCCGAAAAGCTGGCCGAGGTGGCCATTGAAACCGCCAAGACCGCCAAGGTCTTCGGCATTGACCCCAAGGTCGCCATGCTGAGCTTCTCCACCAAGGGCTCCGGCAAGGGCGGCACCGTCAGTCTCAGCCAGGCGGCCACTGCCAAGGCCAAGGAGCTGGCTCCCGACCTGGCTCTGGACGGCGAAATGCAGTTTGACGCCGCGGTCTCCCCCGTGGTGGGCCAGCTGAAGTTCCCCGGCAGCACTGTGGCCGGCTATGCCAACACCTTCATCTTCCCCTGCATCGAGGCGGGCAACATCGGCTACAAGATCGCCCAGCGCCTGGGCGGCTTTGAGGCCTACGGCCCCATCCTCCAGGGTCTGAACGCCCCCATCAACGATCTGTCCCGCGGCTGCGATGCGGAAGAGGTCTACAAGATGGCGATCATCACTGCGGCTCTCGGCTAAACAGATTCGAGACTTGCTCGCGAGTCTTGCGCGCAAAAAAGACTCGCACTTTTCGTTCGTATATGCTATACTAATCCAAGCTATACCCTGTTGTATAGCTTGGATTTCTTTTTTTGTGAGGTACGGGACTTTGATCAATAAAGAAAAAGTGGTCCTGATGACCAAAACGGCCATGGCCGCCAAAAAAAATGAGCGGGAAAACTTCCCGGCCACGGATTATTTTCCGGAAGATTACGTGGGATTTCAGGTGATTAAGGGCGTGTTGGGCGTTACGCTGCTGTACGTGCTGATCCTGGCAGGATGGGGGCTGTATACGGCGGACGTCTGGATGACGGCGTATTCCTTCGCCGAACTGCTGGACCTGGCAAAGCGCCTGATCCTGCTATACGCGGTGGTCGCTGCCCTTTCGGCCATTATTCTGCTGCTGGTCTATTCCTTGCGGTACTACCAGGCCAGGACATCCATCAAAGAACAGGAATATAATCTGCACAAGCTCTGCCGTTTGTATGACGAAGAGGAAGGACGGAAAGGATAAGCTTTATGGAAACGATTCTGGACCTGCAGCAGCGCTGCAAAACCTGGTTTGCGAATTATGAAATATATCTGCTCCCGCTGATCAAATTCATCACCATGATGGCGGTGCTTCTGACCATGAACTGGCATCTGGGCTACCGGCTGGCGCTGATGCGCTGGGTGGTGGTGATCCTGGCGTCGCTGGTCTGTTCCCTGCTGCCCTGGAGCGGCATGACGGCCATAGCTGCGCTGTATCTGCTGGGCCACGTGTCCGCCCTATCCTGGGAGGCCGGCGTGGTGCTGGCGGCGGTCATGTTTGCGGCGGTCCTGGCGCAGTATCTGTTCCTGCCCAGGTACAGTATTCTGATCGTGCTGACGGTGCTGGCCTTTTATTTCAGGATTCCTTATCTGGTGCCTCTTCTGGCCGGTCTTTTCGGCAGCGGGCTGACCTTCCTGCCGGTGGGTATCGGCGTAGTGATCTATTATGTGTGCGCGGGACTGGAAAAGAACGCCATGCTGCTGTTGGATCCCTCACGAAGCATTCCGGATTCCTTCCTGACGGTGCTGGATATCTTCCGTTCAGGCCGGATCATCATTGTGGCAGTCGCGGCTTTCTGTCTGTGCGCCCTGGCTGTGTATGCCATCAGCCGTCTTTCCGCGGACTATGCGAGATACATTTCCGTAGCGGTCGGCGCAGTCCTGATGCTGGTGATCTATCTGTTGGGAGATGCGGTGGTGGATGTGCCCATCAATTACGGCGCCCTGATCCTGGGGACGGTGGTGAGCACGCTGCTGGCCTTTCTGGCGGTGTTCTGGTTCGGCGGGCTTGACTACTCGCGGCCGGAATATCTGCAGTATGAAGACGATGAATATGTTTATTATGTCAAAGCGGTCCCCAAGATGGTGGTAGAGACGCCGCAGCGGAAGGTGCAGGCCATCAACCCGAAGCGCGTCCGTGAAGAGAAACCGATGACAGAATAGATTTGGAGATAAGGCATGGATACATTTTCCGGCTTCTTAAGTATAATAGGCTCCATTGAACTGCCCCAGATCGGCGTGGCGGACATTGTGCAGATCGCCATTCTGGCGGTGGTGCTTTACTATGTCCTGGTCCTGGTCCGAAATACGCGGACCTGGTTCCTGATCCGGGGCATTATTGTGATTCTGGTGTTTTATGCCGTGGCGGTGGTGTTCGAACTGAACACGATCCTCTTTATCGTAAGGCACGGCCTCAGTGTACTGGTGATGGCCATGGTCATCGTGTTCCAGCCGGAGCTGCGAAAGGCGTTGGAACAGCTGGGACAGCGGAACATGATCTTCAACGTGCTTGCCGGTCCCGGCAGCCGGGACGATGCCTTTGACCAGCGGACGGTGGAGGAACTGGTGCGGGCCTCCTTTGCCCTGGGCCGTACCCGCACAGGCGCCCTGATCGTTATTGAGCAGACGGTGCCGCTGCTGGAGTACATAGAGACCGGCATTGAGGTGGACGCCAAGCTGACCAGCCAGCTGCTGATCAATATTTTTGAACATAACACCCCGCTGCACGACGGCGCGGTGATCGTGCGGGGGGACCGGGTGGTCTCCGCGACCTGCTATCTGCCGCTTTCCGGCAACCAGGAAATTCCCAAGGAACTGGGGACGAGGCACCGGGCGGCCATGGGCGTGAGTGAGACCACGGACAGTGTGACGATCATTGTTTCCGAGGAGACCGGCAAGGTGTCCGTGGCAGAACGCGGTGAGATCCGTCGGGATCTGACACGAGACGAGCTGCGCGAGCGTCTGGATGCGCTCCGCACTTCGGAGGATGTTCAGGGTAACACGCTGAAGTTCTGGAAAGGATGGCAGAAGAATGAAAGCAAGGATTCTGAATAATTTTTCGCTGAAGCTGCTGTCCGTAGCCGTAGCGATCGTGATCTGGTTGATTATCGTCAATTACGACAATCCGAATACCACACGGACGATTTCCGGCATTCCCGTGGAGCTGAAGGGCGTGGAGACCCTGCAGGAAAACAACCAGACCTATACCATTGTGGGCTCTGATACCGCCACCGTGCGCGTTCGGTGCCCACGAAAGCTGGCGCAGAGCCTGCGGTATACGGATTTTGTGGCCACGGCTGATTTCAGCCAGATGTACTCGCAGACCAACCGGGTGCCGGTGACGGTCACCTGCAGCAATCCTCAGGTGACCAATGACCAGATCACACTGGTCACGCAGAGCCTGGAGGTGGTCTTTGAGGATATTAACACCCGTCAGATGGATGTGGTGGTAAAGACCGTCGGAGAGCCTGCGGAGGGATATCAGGTAGGAGAGTTGACGCCCTCCCCGGCGATCGTGACCCTGACGGCCCCGCAGTCCCTGCTGGACCAGATCGGAAGCGTGGGCGTGACGGTGGATGTGACCTCGGTTTCCCAGAGCTTCTCCCAGATCGAAGCGCTTGAATTCTATAATGCGGGCGGCAATCTGATCGATAACGCGAGCCTGGTGAACCTGACGGTCAGCTATTCGGATATTAATGTAGTGGTAGAGATCTTAAATATCAAGAACGTAAGCATCGATTCCACCGTGACCGGGCAGGAGGCAGTGGCGCGCGGCTACCGCTTCTCCGGCATACAGATGACGCCGGCCACGGTGAAGATCTCCGGGCGGCGCAGCGTACTGGCGGATGTGACGACCCTGGCTCTGCCGGAGGGAGAACTGGATGTGTCCGGTGCTTCCGCTACTATTGAAAAGACCTATCAGCTGAGTGATCTGGTGCTGCCGGACGGCGTGAGCCTGGTGGATTCTCCGGAGACGGAGCTGAAGGTAAGCCTGGTCATTGAGAAGATGGGACAGAAGACCTTTGACCTGGATCTGTCCCGGCTGTCGCTGACCGGCCTGGATGAGGACCTGGAGGTGGCTGATGAAAGCGCAGTTGCCTCTGTGACGGTGGAAGGACTGGATTCGGATCTGGAGGCCCTGGACATCAGTGAGATCAGCGGCCGTGTGGTGCTGACAGGATTGGAGGCCGGCACACACAGTCTTGCCGTGGATGTCGTTGTACCCACAGGATTTTCCGTGGTGGGCGAGCCGAAGATCCGCCTGCAGCTGAGAGAAAAGACGAAGGCTGCCGATACAGAAGAGACCGCGGAGACCAATTCCGGCGGACTGTCGCCTACGGCAGACTCCGGGGAAGAATAACAACGAACAGGAGGGGATCTTCCCCTCCTGTGTGATTCGTAAACGGAAGGATCAGCATGGAAAAGATGCGTTTTATCGCGCCCTGCCATTTTGGACTGGAGGCAG
>DFIE01000033.1 GCA_002372735.1 Clostridiales bacterium UBA3705 | reverse complement strand
GGGCGGATGAAAGGCATCCGCCCCTACGGAGAGGTGCCTGCGTTCCCGTCACCCCTGCGGCGGGCTGGGTCAGCGTTGGGCGCGGTACAGGAAGGTGACCACCTGGGCCCGGGTGCAGGTGCCGTTGGGGACGAAGGTGGTGGGGCTCATGCCTGTGGTCACGCCGGTGCTTGCCGCCCATCGCACCGCCGCCTCATAGTAGCTGCCGGGCTGCACGTCCGTAAAGGGCATGGCGACGGGCGCAGGCTCTGTGGGCGCGGTGGGCAGCGCCTCCGGCCGGACGGTGCGGACGTACCGCCACAGGAAGGTCACAATCTGCCCCCGGGTGCAGACCAGGTCCGGCCCGAAGGAGGTGGGGCTCATGCCCGTGGTGATGCCCTTCTCCACCGCCCAGAGCACCGCCCGGTAATAGTAGCCGGAGGTGACGTCGGCAAAGGGATTGGTCTGGGCTGTCGGGGCAGGGCTCCCCGCCGCCCGCCACAGGAAGGTGACCACCTGGGCCCGGGTGCAGCCCTCGGCAGGGGCAAAGGTGTCGGCGGTCTTGCCGTTGGTGACGCCGGTGACCAGGGCCCAGTCAATGGGGTCGTGGGCCCAGTTGCCCCGGGCCGGCATATCCGTAAACCGGCTGCCCGGGCAGTAGTCCGGCTGGCAGGGCAGGGTCAGGGGCGCAATGGTCTCGGTATAGGTCTCGTCGCAGCGGCTGCAGGTATAGGTCCGCTCCCCCGCCTGGGTCAGGGTGGGCGCCTGGGTGACGGTACTGCTCCAGTCGTGGCCCAGGGCCTCCAGGGTCTCGGTAAGGGTGTCGCCGCAGCGGGTGCAGACCTGCTGCCGCAGGCCCGCCTGGGTGCAGGTGGCAGGGGTCAGGGTTTCGGCATAGTCGTGGCCCAGGGCAGGCAGCCCCTCAAAGGACAGGGTCAGGCCGCAGAGGGCGCAGACCTCCTCGGCATATCCCGGCTCGGTGCAGGTGGGGGGCAGGGTGACGGTCCGGGTCTCGGCGTGGGGGCAGTCCACCGCCAGGGTGCCGCCGCCGGCCAGGTAGGCCTCGCCGCCCCAGGACCCGTCGGGATAGTAGTAGAAGGCGTACCACCGGCCGCTGTCGCTCAGGGCCAGGCTGTCGATGGTGAAAAGGTCATAGCCGGTGCTGTCCTGGCTGTGGTTGGGGGACTGGTTGTCAAAGCGCAGCAGGGCCTGGGAGGTGTCGCCGGTGGAGACCACCTGGTACAGATCCATTTGAGAGCCCCCGGTGTACTGCCAGACCCGGATGGTGGCGGAGTCCCCCGTGTGGAGCTCGCCGTAGGGCAGCTGCAGGCTGCCGGTGTAGTCCTCCACCTGGTAGCCCACCTCCAACTGGGCCAAAACGCCGTTTCTGTCGGTCACGTCCGCCGGCAGCTTGGACACGTCCGCCGCCGCCCGCCAGCACTGGGCCGACTCGTCCAGCTGCCAGCTGCCCAGCACCGGCACGGAGACCGTCCTGCCGGCGTCGGTCTGCACCTGCACCGTCCTGGGGATGCACAGCCCGATGTTGCGCAGCTCCTCCGGGGTGGTGTAGTCTTCGGTCAGCAGGACGGTTTTCCACCCGCCCACGTTGTAGCCGGTGGCAAAGGTGGGGGTGTAGTCCCGCACGTCAAAGAAGTTGACGGTGTAGGTGATGCCGGTGTCCTCGTCGGTCACCGCATCCTGCAGGCCGGTGACGTCCACCCGGAAGGACTGGCCGTCGGCATACCTGCTCTGCTCGCCGTTGCCCGGCTGGACAAAGGCCAGGGTGCCGCTGCCCGTCAGCTTGCCGTTGGCCTCGGTACACTGGTAGGACGCCCCGGTGGCCAGGTCGGTCACGGTGACAGCCACTTGGTCGGTGGCCTTCAGGGCGGCGGAGTTGAGCTCCAGGGTCCAGGCGCTGTAGGGGGCGCTCAGGGCCTGCAGGGGCATCCAGCCCGGGGCCGGGAAGGCCGCAAAGGGGGCCTGGAGGGCATTTTTGCTGCCGTTGATGACGCCGATGGCAATGTGGCCGGCGTAGCCGAACTGCAGGTCGGAGACCTCGGCGCCGATGAGGGACTGGCGGTGGCCGATGGTGTCCCACTCCTGGGAGTTGAGATCGTAGCCCTCGTCCAGCCAGCCGGTGATAGCGCCCCGGGGCGTCATACCCCAGGCCAGAATGTTGTGCCAGACCCCTGCGCCCAGATCCCAGAGCTCCTGGGACATATCCTCCGGCTTTTTGCTGTCGTCCACCTGGTGGCCCCAGCTCCAGTTGCGCACCAGGGCGCCGGCCTGGAGCCCGTCGCTGTGGGCCGAAGCGCTCTGCAGGGGCTGGGCGCCCACCAGCCAGCGATAGTAGTTGGTCATGGCGGTCATGGCCGCGTGGGTGTCCGGGGTGAGGACGCCTGCATCGTAGGGGGCCGTCATGGACGCGGGGACCTGGTAGTAGGTGTCCGCCTGGCGGTCTGTGTAGGTCTCGCCCACGGCCAGGGCCTGGCCGTAGTGCAGGCCGATCTCCTCCCGGCTGCGGGAGGCGTACACCTCCAGGGTGTTGCCGTCGATGACCGCCGTCTCGGCCCGGGCCGCCGGCACCGGCAGCAGGGCCAGCACCAGGGCCAGCACCGCCAGCAGGGAAACAATGCGTGCTTTCATGGTCGTATCTCCTTTTGCAGTGGAATGCTCCGGCAGGCGCTGTTTCGCCGCCCCCGGGGCCCGGAGCAGGCTGACAGACGCAGCCTGATTCGATATGTTTACTATAGCACATCCCACCGGAAAATGCAAGCCGCAAGGGCGGAAATGCCCCCTGCCCCGGGCCTACCAATCCTCCAGTCCCTCAAAAT
>DFIE01000032.1 GCA_002372735.1 Clostridiales bacterium UBA3705 | reverse complement strand
ATGAAAGGCATCCGCCCCTACGGAGAGGCGCGTACGCATCCCGCAACCTTCATCAGGCCGCAGGCCGTCTTTATTCCTTCATTCCTTTATTCCGACAAGCCCCGGTTACAGCAGTTTGGCCAGGGCGGGGCGGTCCAGCTTGCCGTTTTGGTTCAGGGGCAGTTGGTCCAGCACGTGGACCCGGCTGGGCAGCATATAGTCCGTCAGCCGGCCCCGCAGGGCGCTGAGAATGGCCTTCCCCTCCAGCCCCGGGGCCTGGCAGAACAGCTCGATCCGCTTTTTCTCCCCGTTGTACAGGCAGGCGCACCGCACCACCCCGGGCACGGTGTCGGCCACGGATTCGATCTCGCCCAGCTCGATCCGCCGGCCCATGTGCTTGATCTGGAAGTCCTTCCGGCTGACAAACACCAGGTTGCCCTCGCTGTCGTAGTGGGCCAGGTCGCCGGAGTGCAGCACCCGGGCCCGGCGGCCGTCCGGCAGGGTCTCCACCGAGAACACCGCCGCGGTCTTCTCCGGGTCGTGGAGATATTCCAGGGCCAGGGCGTCGCTCTCCACCCAAACCTCGCCCAGCTGATCCGGCTGGGTGAGGAAGCCCTCCTCGCCCCGCAGATACACCCGGCAGTTGTCCAGGGGCTTGCCCATGGGCAGGCGCTCCGGCCGGGCTCCCCGGGGGATCTCGTACCAGCAGCACACCCCCGCCAGCTCCGACTGGCCGTAGAGATTCACATACTGCAGCCCGGGCAGGGCTTCCAGCCAGCGGTGCAGCTGCTTGATGGGGAAGGGCTCCCCCACAAAGAACACCCGGCGCAGGGTTTCGGGCAGCACCTGGCGGAAGGTGTTCAGCTGGGTCACAATGGCCAGGGCCGTGGGCACCCAGCAGATGTAGGTGATCTGCCGCTGGTTCAGATACTCCACCAACCGCACCGGGAAGATGAACTTCTCCGCCGGGATCACCTCCAGCCGGGCCCCGGTGGCCAGGCACAGGTAGATGTCCTTGGCTGCCGCGTCAAAAAAGAAGGGGGTCTGGTTGCCGATGACCTCCTCGCCCCCCAGGCCGAACCGGCCGGGGAAGGCGGACAGGAAGCTCAGCATGGCCCCGTGGGTCTTTACCACGCCCTTGGGCTTGCCGGTGGAGCCGGAGGTGTACACCGTGTACAGCACCGAGCCCTCATCCAGCACCGGCCTGGGCGCGGGGACGGGGGCGGCGTCCGCCAGGGTCAGCAGGGGGCAGCCCAGCTGCCCGGCCAGATCCCGGCGGCCTTCGCTGCCCAGCAGCAGGGCAGGCCGGGCGTCCTCAACGATGGACCGCAGCTTCTGCACCGGCAGGTCGGGGTCCAGGGGAATATAGCTCTCCCCGGCCCGCAGGGCCGCCAGCAGCAGCACCAGGGTCTCGGCCCCCCGGTCCACCAGGATGCCCACCGGCCCCGGGGCCTGCCGGGCCGCCAGGATCCCCCCGGCCAGCCGGCCGGCCAGGTCCGCCAGGTCGGCAAAGGTGTAGCTGCTGTGCTCGTCCGCCACGGCGATTTTGTCCGGCAGCCGGGCGGCAGTCTGTTCAAAAACGGTCAGGATATCCATAAGGCGCCCTCTGGAAACATAGTTTTCTAGCTTACAATTATACCATATCCCGGGGTGGTGTCAAGTGCGGAAATGGCGTGCCCGCCCCCCACCAAGGAGGTATCTTGACACGCCATTTATATTGTTTTAAGAAATGGAGTTCACTCCGAATTCACTCTTTTGCCATTTTCTCGAACGTAAATTCAAATATTTCTTGACTTTTTCGAACGTTTGTGTTATAATCCGGGCATCTTAGAAAAGCCGGCCGGCGGAACGGAGGGTACAGATGAAAACCAATCTGCTGATGGAATATTTTTGGGAGCAGGGCATGGACCCCGGCGACGTGGCCGCGGCCCTGGGCATGACGCCGGAGGAGCTCTTCCTCTGCCTGGCCCGGCACCGCTGCTTCACCCTGGGCCAGATCCGGCGGATCACCGGGCTGCTGGGGCTCACCGGGGAGGAGGCCGACCTGATCTTTTAGCCCCGGTAGTATCTTGAAAAGGATATTTTGTATTTATGTATCCTGTACCTACAGGATATCACAGCGGCTGTCCCATAAAGGGGACAGAAAGGAGGGCCATGGACAGACGATTTTTCTTTCCCGCCTGGGTGGACCGGCAGACCCTGCCGCCCACGGGGCGGTGTCGGGACTGCGGGGTGGAGCTCTACGGGCCGGAGCCGCCGGAGCTCTGCCCGGACTGTGCCGCCGGGAGGGCGCCATGGAGGGCTTGAGTCCGGACCGGGTGCTGCGGGAGCTGGAGCGGATTGCCTTTGCGGATTTTTCGGACTTTGCCCGGCTGGAGGACGGGGCCCTGCGCCTGCAGGACACCGACACCCTGAGCCCGGACCAGCGGGCGGCGATCTGCGCCATGAAGGACACGGCCAAGGGCGTGGAGGTGAAGCTGTACGACAAGCAGCGGGCGTTGGAGCTGCTGGCCAAGTATCTGGGCCTGTTTGACCGCCCCGAGGGCCCGGAGCTGCTGCGGGTAGAGCTGGGCCCGGCAGCAGAGTTCAGTGAATAGAGGTAGTTGGCAGTCAGCAGTCAGTGCCCCGGCCGCCGATTCCACCGGGGCGACGGGATACGCACCGCCCCCCGTAGGGGCGGATGCCCACATCCGCCCGGGGGGGAGGAGAAATTGAAAATTGAAAATGGAGAATTGAGAATGGCGGAGTTTTCAAATTGCCATTTGAAAACATTT
>DFIE01000140.1 GCA_002372735.1 Clostridiales bacterium UBA3705 | reverse complement strand
GGGAAGCGGTACTGCCGCTCCGCCGCCGCAAAGTGGGAGGAGGTGATTGCGGCCACCCGTTCGGCATAGCCGGCGTTCACCGCTGCCCCGGCCAGCAGCAGGGCCTCCGCCATGGTGGAGCAGGCCCCGTACAGTCCCAGAGCGGGCACGCCCGTGCCCCGCAGGGCAAAGCTGGAGCCGATGCACTGGTTCAGCAGGTCGCCGGAGAACACCCCGTCCAGGGCGGCGGGCTCCAGCTCCGCCCGGGTCAGCAGCAGCTCCAGGGCAGTTTTTTGCAGCCGGGTCTCGGCCTTTTCCCAGCTGGGCTCTTTGCAGCCGGTGTCCTCCATCACCCGGTCAAACCAGGTGCCTAGGGGCCCCTGCCCCTCCTTTTTCCCCACCACCGAGGAATAGGCGGCAATGACCGGCCGGTTGGGGAATACCAGACTCTGCCGCCCGCGGTGCAGCTGCGCCACGCGCCTCGCCTCCTTGTGCAAGCTTCTGACAGTAGTGATTCCCCGAATCCGGCAGAATATACGCCGCGGCGGACCCGGTTTTTCAATCGGATCCGCCGCGCTGTTTTTTTATCTCTCTGCCGCCTGCCGCAGGGCCCTGCCCAGCTCCGCCATGGCCCGGGGCTCCACCTTGCACAGCCGCCGGTCATAGGTGAACAGGCCGTTGGTCTCCTCCTCCACGTCAGACACCTGGGTGTACACCGCCCCGCAGAGCCCCCGGCCCACCGCCGGCAGGATCTGTTGGGTATACAGCGCCAGCAGGGCGGTTTGATAGTCCTCCTGCCGGTCAAAGAGCTTGTAGCCGTAGGTCTTGTCCGGGTATCGGCTGTGGGCGGGGGATTTCCACACATAGCCGCCAAACTCAGACAGCACCACCGGCCGCCGGCTTTTGGGCAGCCGGAAGGGCCGGAAGTAGACGTGCCGGCTCTCCACGTCCGAGGGCCCCACCCGGAACCAGCCGGAGGTGGTGTCGATGATCCGGTGGGGGTCCAGGGCCTTCATGGCCCTGTAGCACTGCCGGGTTTGGTGCTGCCCCCAGCCCTCGTTGAACACCGTCCAGTACACCACGCTGGGATGGCCGGAAAGCTGTGCCACCGTAGACGCCATATGCCGCCGGAACAGGGCCCGCTGTCTGGGGTGGGGCAGGCGGAACAGATGGGGCAGGCGCTGCACCCCTGCCGTGGGCAGGGCGGTGTCCCGCAGGAAGCTGTAGCTGCCGCTGTTGATCAGATCCTGGAACACCAGCACCCCCAGCCGGTCGCAGGCGTAATAGAACAGCTCCGGCTCCACCTTGATGTGCTTGCGCAGGGTGTCAAAGCCCAGGGCTTTCACGTCTGTCAGCTCTTTGTCCCAGCATTCGGGGCTTGCAGGGGTCCACAGCCCGTCGGGCCACCAGCCCTGATCCAGCAGCCCGTGGAAGAAGTGGGGCCTGCCGTTGAGCAGCAGCCTGGGCACCCCGTTCACGCGGCCTGTCCCGACGGTGCGCAGCCCAAAGTAGGATTCCACCCGGTCCTGCCCGCAGCGGATCGCAAACCGATACAGCCAGGGGTCCTCCGGAGTCCAGAGTCTGGGCTCTGCCGGCGTCAGCGTCCCCACGCCCCGGTCCAGGGCCAGGGTGCTGCCGGCAAATTCCAGGCTGCCTGTTTCGGCAGGCTGGCCCGGCCACAGGGGCGTCTCTCCCACCCGGGCGGTAAAGACCTCCACCCGGGCGTCGGTAAGGGAGGGGGTGAGCTTCACCCGGGTGACAAACTCCCGGGGCACCCACTCCAGCCACACCGTCTGCCAGATGCCGGAGACCGGGGAGTACCACATCCCCCCGTCCTTTTGCCGCTGCTTGCCCCAGGGCCACGCCTTCCTGTCCAGCCTGTCCCTGACCGCCAGCACCAGCTCGTTGTCCCCCTGCCGGGGATCGGGCAGCCACAGGGGCGCGGGCCCATCCAGCACCGGGGCCAGGCGGCCTACAGGGCTGCCGTTGCAATACACCTCTGCCTCCTGGTCGATCCCCGGGCAGTGGAGCAGCAGGTACCGGTCCGAGGGCAGGGCTGGCAGCACAAAGCGCCTGCGGTAGTACAGCAGGTCTGTCTGCTTCTCCCGCCGCCGGCCGATGCCGGACAGGGCGCTCTCCGGGGGAAAGGGGACCAGGATCTGATGGGCGTAGACCTCCTCGCCGGGCAGACCGTGGGTCTCCGGCCCGGTGCCGAACTCCCACCGGCCGTTGAGATTGATCCATTCCCCCCTGACCAGCTGGGGCCGGGGATAGTCCTGCCAGGGGGCAGCGGGGCCCAGCGTATCTGCCTGGGGGGTGGTGAGGGTGCGGGGGGCAGCGGTCTGCTTCATGGCGGCACCTCCTGTGTGTTCTGCATCCTATTATATCACATTCCCGCCGGACTGCAAGCCCTGTTCCGCCGGCAAAAGACCACAATGCCAAAGGCCAGGGGCGCCGCCCCCACCAGGGTGATCAGATTTACCTTAAACCAGCGGAACGCATAAAAGCCCAGCAGCTGCCAGTACCGGTCAAAGCCGGTCAACCGGCGGGATACGTCATAGCTTGGGCTGTCGCGAAAAAACAAAGCCATTGTCTTCCGTCTTTCCCCGGGCCTGTCAGGTCCGGAATTTTTTCGGCACTGCCTTGGGCCTGACCCGGGTCAGCAGCGCCCAGAATTCCTCCTCGCTGCCCTGGGTAAAGCCCTGCCGGCGCAGCACCAGCAGCCGCTTTGCGGTGGTGCAGAGCACCAGATAATCTGCCGTGGGCAGCACCTGGGCCAGCTCTGCATAGGGCAGCTCCAGGGGCTCCTCGTCCCGGGTCAGGCTGACCACCTGGTCCTCATAGAGCCGGTACTGCCGGGCAATGGGGATCTGCTGCCCCTGGCCGGCCTGCTTCAGGGCCCAGGCCTTTGCCCGGCGGGCGGGCTCCCGCAGAATTTTTTGGACGTACATCCACAGGCTCACACCCACCAGGCCGATGCCCAGGGCAATCCCGCCCTGGGACCCCCGGCCCGAAAGACCCTGCGCCACCAGGTAAAAGCCAGTGGCCAGCAGCAGTCCGTACAGCACCCGCAGCAAAATCCACGCCGGGGTGCGCATCAGGGCAGCCAGGGCCTGGCGGACGGCCTCGGTGCTGAGCTCGCTGTCATTGATCAGCAGGGGAGCGGTCTGCTCCACATATTCTTCGTCCATGACACGGCTCCCTTCAGTCTGTCAGGGGGGCGTAGTGGCAGCCCTCCAGATACCACAGCAGTACCGCTTCTTCGTCGGCAGTGTAGTCCGCGGTGCAGGTCAGCTCCACAATCACCACATAGCTGCCGTAGAGCCCAAAGGCGGTGATGCCCCGCTCATAGGGGTTCTGCTCCGAGTCGGTGCGGTAGTACATCAGCTCGTACGCCTGGCCGTTGGCCGTGGCCGTGCGGACCTGCTGCACCTGGTAGATCTCCTCCTGCCGGCCCATCCAGTCGGCCTTGGCCTCCTCCGCCGCGGCGGCATCCGCGCAGCCGTAGACCATCAGATAAATCTGCCCGGGGTAGAGATCCACCTCTTTGTCGTTCTCGTTGGTCCACTTTTCCGCCTCTCCGGTGACCCAGGAGGCGTAAAAGGTGGCGGAGCCTGTGAGCACCGAGTTGTTCTCCAGCAGCCGGAAGTCGTCCCCCGGGGCCTCCACACCCAGCACGTTGCCCATCATCTCCCAGTGTTTGTCCCAGGGCGTCCCGTCCACCGCCTGCTCGGGGTAGATGGAGCAGCCGCACAGCCCCAGGCTCAGGGCTGCCAGCACCAGCCAGATCCAAAGCTTCTTCATGGTGTCTCCTCCTGTGTGATGAAATTCCACAGCGCCGTCCAGGTCTCCAGGGTCTCCGGCTCCCGGCCCGGGGCGCCCCGCCGGGCCACGTACAGCCCCTGCACCAGGGCCTGGGTGTCGCCGCTGACCTCCTGCCCCAGCACGGTCTCCCGGTAGGCGCCCAGCTCCAGCCCGGCCATCAGCTTCACTGCCGATGCCGCCCCGTAGGCCGCCGCCTCGCTGTCCTGGCTGCCCGCTAGTGATAAGATATTCGCCTCCAAAACTGCGCGCAGCGCAATCTCACTCGGCGCCAGCCGAATATCAATGCGCAGCAATCTCACTCGCCGTAAGGCGAATCTCACTGAAAAAAGCACTTTTGTCTCATGACAAAAGTGCTTTTTTCATGGTGACCCGTACCGGATTCGAACCGATGTTAATGGCGTGAGAGGCCACTGTCTTAACCACTTGACCAACGGGCCGTTGGAGCGCTGCGGTGGAACAGCGCTGGTATGGTCCGCCCTCAGGGACTCGAACCCGGGACCCACTGATTAAGAGTCAGTTGCTCT
>DFIE01000020.1 GCA_002372735.1 Clostridiales bacterium UBA3705 | reverse complement strand
CGTGCGGAAGATCTTTGAGCTGTACCTTGCCGGCTGGGGCTACAAGAAGATCGCCAACTACCTCACTGACGAGGGCATTCCCACGCCCCGGATGTCGGAGAACGCCCGGCGGGAGGCCGCCGGGGAGGCCGTCAAGCGGGAGGCCAAGCCCATCTGGGCCATTGCCACCGTGGACGGGATTTTGAGCAACGACTTCTATATCGGCACCCTGCGCCAGGGCAAGACCACCCGGGCCAGGATCAACGGCCACCAGGTCGAGCGGCCCACGGATGAGATCCTTGTCTTTGAAAACCACCACCAGCCCATCCTCGACTACCGGACCTTTGCCACCGTCCGGGCCCTGCGGGAGCAGCGCACCACCACCCACTACCGGGGCGTCAAGAAGTACGACAACGTCTTCACCGGCTTTTTGGAGTGCGGCGACTGCGGCAGCCCCATGTTCGCCATGAGCCGTCCCGATCTGAAGGACGCCTACCGCTGCGGTCTCTATCACCGCCGGGGCACCAAGGCCTGCACCAGTCACCACATCCGGGTGGAGACCCTGGACCGGCTGGTGAAGGAGTATATCAAAAAGATCATGGAGACCTCCTCGGCCATGCTGAAAAAGCTCAACGCCGACATGGAGCAGGAGGCAGACGACATCGCCGAGACCCAGCGGGCTGCGGAAAATCTGGAGCAGCTGCTGGCGGAGCTCCAGGAGGAGCTGAAGGTTACCAAGCGCCAGCGCATCCGGGACATCATGAAGCACCCGGAGCGGGAGGCCCTGCTGGAGGAGACCTACGACGAGATGGAGGCGGAGCTGGAGGGAAAGATCACCGGCCTGCAGCACCAGATCGAGCTCACCGCCGACAAGCGGAACACCATCATCCGGGTCAACCGGGCGTCCAAGCTGGCCATGGACGTGTTTGCGGATCTGCTGAACAAGGACAAGCTGGATCGGAACGACCTGCAGGTGGTCATTGAGAAGATCCGGGTCTTTGAGGGCCGGATCGAGGTTCAGCTGAAGAACGACGTTGATTCCCTGCTGCGGTGCAGAATGCTGCCGGAAGAAAGCGCCGGCTCAGAACAGGGAGGTATGGCCGCTGAGGTCAGCGGCCACTACGGGGATGGCAGTCACGGCGGGGATGCGGAAAAACTGGCTATTTCCATTGTTGAAGATACCATTCACCATCAAAACAAGACTTTTCATGTCAATGCTGTCACCAGCGGTGACCCGTTGGAGATTTTCACGGAAAAGGACGGCGAGGTGATTTTTAAGAAGTACTCCCCCATGGGGGATCTGGCGGAGTTCGCCGGGCGGATCTGCGACGCCATTTGCAAAAACACCGGGTTCGCCGCGGTGATCTGCGACAGAGACGCGGTGATTGCCGTTTCCGGCGGGCCCAAAAAGGCCCTGCTGGACAAGCACGTCAGCTCCCAGTGGATGGGCCTGCTGGAGAACCGGACCAGCTATCACTTTGACGGCAGCGGCGCAAGACTCCCCGCCGCCGAGGGCTGCGATTGGTTCTTGTGCGTGTCTGAGCCGGTGTTGAGCCAGGGAGACCTGCTGGGCGGAGTGGCCCTGCTGGGCAAGCCCGATCAGCTCCGTCTGCCCGGACAGTTTGAGCAGAAGCTGCTTTCCACCGTGGCCGGCTTCCTGGGCCGGCAGATGGAGGGCTGAGCCTGCCCCGCAGGGCCGGCCCGGTATGCCTGAGAAACGATTCCCGCCGGGCGGTCCCCCACCGGGACTGCCCGGCGGCCTTGCGCCGCCCCGGCGGCGTATCCCCGGTTCCCCCTCGGCGGATGGCAAAAACTATCCCGGGAGAGTTGCTTTTTGAAGCAGGGCTGTGTATAATGGTTCGGGAATATCATAAAGAAAGGGGATTTCCGCCTTGAAGGATCCTGCAACCATTGCCGCCCGGGAGCGTCGGGAGCTGGCACGGCTGAACCGGGAGACTGCCCGCCCCAAGGGTGCGCTGTACCTGCTGTTTGTGATGATTGTGCTTACCGTCATCTATGTGGTGGACGAGATCACCTCCAACGTCAACTCCGCCATGCAGCCCTATGCCCTGTTTGACCTGTTTGCCATCGGCTCGCGCAACGTGAACACCCCGGAGTACACCCGTGCCATCAACACCGTGGCCCCCTGGTCGGTGGCCTCCAACCTGTTTTTGATTGTCACACCCTTCTACAAGGCCCTGTCAGACAAGTACGGCCGGCGGCTGTTCTTGATGATCAACACCCTGGGCATGGGCGTGGGGATGCTGGTGGTGATGACCAGCCACAGCGTGGTGCAGTATATCCTGGGTATGCTGCTGATGATGTTCTTTACTCCCAACGATATGCAGGTGCTCTACATCATGGAAACCGCCCCCAAGGAAAAGCGGGCCACCTACAGCTTTGTGGCCAAGGGCATCGCCCTGGTCAGCGTGTCGCTGATCGGCGTGCTGTCCAGGCTGTTCCTGCGGGATTCCGACCCCGGCAGCTGGCGGATGGTGTATCTGATCCCCGTGGTAGTGGCCATCGCGGTGGGCGGACTGTCCTGGTTTATGATGCGGGAGACCCCCGTCTTTGTGGAGCAGCGCCGCGCCCTGCTCAGCCTGACCCCGGAGCAGCGTGCCGCCCTGGCCCAGGCCGACGCCAAGGCCGGCACCGCCGAAGAGGGCGGCGTGTGGAAGGCCCTGAAATTCATCTTCCGCAACCGGCAGCTGCGCTGGATTCTGATTGCGGGCTTCCTGTTCTTTGCCACCACCTTCTACACCTCCTACTACGCCACGGTGCTGGAGGGCGCCATGTCCACCGAGCTTGTGGCCACGGCCATGATCATCTACCCCCTGGTCAACGGCCTGGTGACCATTTTGAGCGGCTTCTTCTCCGACCGGATGGGCCGCAAAAAGGTCTGTCTGCTGCTGGGCAGTCTGGCCCTGGGCGGCCTGCTGCTGTTTGTGCTGGCCTGCCGGCTCCACTGGGGCCCGGTGGCCGCGGGCGTCTTCTACGGCTGCTCCATCGGCGGGCTGTGGTCCATGTCCGACACCATCATCCTGACCATGCCGGCGGAGTCCTCCCCCTCCGGGATGCGCTCGTCGGTGATGGGCACCATCTCGGTGATGATCGGCGCGGGGATGTTTATCGGCCAGGCGCTGTTTTTGGTGCTGCAGAACTTTGTGCCCATGGACGTGCTGTTCCTGGCCATCTGCGTGCCCTTTATGGCCCTGTCTTTGCTGGTGCTGATGACCAAGGTGAAGGAGACCAAGTACGTGGATCTGGACAACATCACCGCGGAGACCTATCTGTAACCCATGATATACGAAGGACGCGCTGCAGGCTGCAGCGCGTCCTTTTTGTCTGCCGGCTTACCGGCATTATGGCCGGTCCTGTTGGCCGGCAAGGGGCGTGGTGCTGAGAAAGAAGCGGCTGACCTGCTCCGGCGTGTAGCCCTCCCGGCCCTGAAAACCGCAGACGTGGGCGTGGCCATGGGGGCCATGGGCAGCGACATTGCCGTGGAGGCGGCGGACGTTGCGCTGATGACCGACGACATCTCCAAGGTGCCCTACCTGAAATGGCTGTCCAACACCACGGTAAAAACCATCAAGGGCGCTATCACCCTGTCCATGGGCATCAACCTGGTGGCGGTGACTCTGTCGGTGCTGGGGGTGCTGACCCCCACCACCGGGGCCCTGGTACACAACGCCGGCTCCTGCTTTGTGGTGCTGCTGGCCGCCCTGCTGTACGACAGGCGGTACCGGCCCTAGGCGGCCCTCACCGGTCTTCGGCCTTCTGCGCCGAAGGCCGGTCCTTTTCTTTGGCGTCCTTTTCGGCAATCCGGGCCCGGTTGATCTCGCTCATATAGCCGGCGGTGACAATGCCGGCGGGGAGGGCCACAATGGCAATGCCGAAGATGGAGGAGGCCATGGTGATGATCCGCCCCAGGGTGGAGACCGGATAAATATCCCCGTAGCCCACGGTGGTGAGGGAGACCGTGGCCCAGTAGATGGCGTCAAAAAAGGTGTTGAAGGAGTCCGGCTCCACGTTGAACACCACCAGGGCGGAGATCAGAATATAGCCCCCCGCCAGGGCGCACACCGCGACCAGAGACTCCTTGGAGGACTGGATCACGTTGCCGATGATTTCAAAGCTGCGGGAGTAGCGCATGGCCTTGAACACCCGCAGCACCCGCATGGCCCGGATCATGCGCAGCACCCGCAGCAGCTTGAAGCCGCTGCTGAGAAAGCTCAAAGACGGGAGGATGGACACCAGGTCCACTATGGCCATGGGCGAGACCGGATACCGAAGGAAGGACAGCGCCCCTCCCCTGCCGAACTTGTAGTCCGCCGTGGCCCAGCGCAGGGCGTAGTCCACCACAAACACCCCGGCACAGACCTTGTCCAGCACGTTGAACAGGGTATACTCCGTCTTGAAGGCCAGGGGCAGAAGGCTGGCCACAATGAAAAAGATCATGGCAAAGTCGTAGATCGAGCTCCATTTGTCATTGCCCTCGGATTTTTCGATGATCTCATAAATGCGCTTTCGGTTCACAGTCGGTTCCCTCCCTTTGCCCGTCTGCCGGGCGGATTGACGGTATGGGTCCATTATAGCGGATCGGGACGCCTGACACAAGACACAACTGAAAAAAAGCGCGCAAAAAGGCACGCTGCAGTGCAATGACTGCAACGCGCCCCTTTGCCCCCAGTCCGGCCCGGGGCTTATTTCATTCCCGGGGCAGGGCCCGCACCAGGGCGGCATAGCGCCGCTTTTCCACCGCCTTGCCCAGGAGATTGAACACCGGTCCCGCGGGCACGCCGATGAGCCACACATATCGCCAGCCCGCCAGCAGGCCCACCAGGAGGATCGCCGCGGTGACCAGCAACCAGTACAGCAGGGTAAACCGGCGGCTGGTCCGGTTCAGGGCCGCAATCACGTCCACCCCGTTGGAGGGATGAGGCGCGCCCTCAATAAACTCCGCCGCGCCGGCCGGGCCCGGGCAGCTGCGGAAGTCCTTACTGCAGGCCGCGGCGGCCGCCCCGTAGGCAGCGTCGTCCAAAAGCTTCTGCACCGCGGCCCGGATGCCCCCGGGGGAGTCGTCCGTCAGCAGGACCCCCGCGCCCATCTCTGTGACCCGTCTGGCCACCGCCTTCTGCTCCCCTGTCTGGGGGTAGAGCACCATGGGCGCGGCCATGTACAGGCTTTCGGACACACTGTTCATGCCGCAGTGGGTGATAAACACGTCCGCCCGGGAGAGCACCTCCGGCTGATCCACCCGGGGATACACCTGCACGTTGCCGGGCAGGGGGCCCAGGGTCTCGGGGCGGACCGTGCTGCCGCAGGAGATGACCACGTCAAGCTCCAGGCCGCCCAGGGCCTGTATGCAGCTTTTGTAAAAATCCGGCCTGTCGTTGATCACCGTGCCCATGGAGATATACACCAGGGGGCGGGCCTTCTCCTTTTGGGGCCGGAGCGTGGTGAACACAGAGGGACCGGCGAAGAAATAGTGGTCCGAAAAGCTCTCCACACAGGGCTGAAACCGCCGGGAGGTGTAGACCACGCTGTCGGTCCGGTTGTCGCTTTGCACCAGGTCCAGGAAGCCCTTGACCGGATAGCCCAGGGGCTTGAGCGTCTTCAGCGCCCGGGAGGCCTTCGGCAGGCCGAGAATCATATCCGCCAGCTCCCGGGGAGAGTTCTGCATATACTGGGAGGAGACCTGGTTGAAGGCGAAGGTGCTGGTGGAGACCACCATGGGCACCCGGTGCTTCATGGCGTTGAGCTTGCCCCAGAAGCAGACAGAGTCAGTATACACCACGTCCGGCCGGAAGGCTTGGAACTCCCGCGCCAGAAACCCGTCCATCCCCCGGGTGATCCGGATGTCCTGGATGGTCATCTCGGTGGTGGAGACGTTTTTGAGCCCCTCCTCCTGCTGCCGGGTGAGGGGCGGCAGATATTCGTCGCAGGGGACAAATTCCGCGCCGGTGGCGGCGATCTTTTCCTGAAATTCACGGAAGGAATAAAACCGGACGGTGTTGCCCCGGGCCACCAGGGCGGCCACCACCGGCAGCATGGGGTTGGTGTGCCCATGGGCCGGGATGCAGAAGCAGGCGATCTTCTTCACTCGGAATCCCCCTCCCGCTCCTGAAAGGCGACGCCGAACAGCTCTGCAAAGGCCCCCTTGGGCGGGATGGCGATCCCCCGCCGGAGGTCCCCCAGCAGGAGCAGGGTGTCGCCGGGCTTGATGTCAAAGAGCGCCCGGGCCTGCTTGGGGATGACAATCTGGCCCTTCTCGCCCACGGTGGCGGTCCAGGCATATTTTCCCTCGGGATGATTCATGTGGCTGCCCTCCTTTAGGTATGATTTGTATAACTAATTATACTAATTCCCCGGCTGATGTCAAGGGCGAGGGAGAAAACAGCCTCTCGCTGCGAAATACAGCGAGGGGCTGTTTTGCTGCAGAGGGGTGTTTGCGGGCTGTGTTCAGGCCCTGCCCTCCGGTTGGGGCTGCCAATGGAAGCGGCCCCAGTGTTCAAAATCCCACTGCTCCATGTAGTCGTTACACTCGTAATCCACGTACCAGAGCAGGCCGTCCCGCAGGACGAAATTGGTGGGGTAATAGTCGATGTTCAGCCCGGCGGCCATGGCCTTTGCCGCCATGTCCCGCACCTGGGGCAGCCAGGGCTCGGCAGAAATTCCCCGCCGGAGCAGCTCCATGACGGTGGGGCCCTCGACGTAGTCCTTGACGATCCGCTCGCTGGCTGCGTCATAGGCGTGCATCCGGGGGATCCGGATGCCGGCTCCCTGCAGGCGCCGGTAATCCCGCAGCTCCGACTCCAGCTTGTTGCCAAAGCTGTAATAGTCGCAGGGCTCGTGGTGGATCTGCTTGAGGACCACCTGCTGCCCGTCCCGCTCCGCAAGATAGGAATAGCCCCCCTTGCCCTTGCCCAGCAGGCGAAGCAGCCGGTAAGACCCCGCGCCCACCGCCAGGGGCGGCAGACTGCCGAGAATCCACCGGTCCAGAAACGCCATCTGCGCCTCGGTGTGGAACCAGTGCTCGCCCCCCTCCATCACCGTCAGAGGTGCGCCGTGGGCTTCCGCAAAGGCCGACACCGTCTCGTAAGCGGTCAGCTCGTCCCTGCTGCCCCAGAGGATTTCCGTGGGCACCGCCCAGTGGACGGGGTGGGCCCGCACGTCGCACAGATAGGCCCAGGACAGCGCCTCATCGGGGCCGGCTGCAATCACGCCCTCCGCCCTCAGCTGCGCCTCGGTGACACCGGCCAGGGCCATTCTGTCCAGAATCAGGCGCTCCAGATCCACAATGGGCGAGATGAAATACGCCCGGTGCAGCAGGCCGCCCATGCCGGCACCCATGGCGAAATACGCCCCGATGCTGTTGGCCACCAGCGTGATGCGGTTGTATTCGTCTTTCAGCTGCTTCACCGCGGCGTGGATCGCCTCCCCCGCCCCGCTGGGGGCAGCGTCCGGATACTCCAGGCCCATGACCTCGCAGCCGGGGAACAGGGGCCTGTAGTGGGCGCTCTCGGCGGCGCTGCCGCCCTTGCCGTGGAGATACAATACCAAATCCTTCATAGATTCCTCTCAACTTTTCCCGCCCCAATGCCGCCGGAGCAGCCGGAAAATTTCTCCGGCGTCTGCATGAATGCAGATCGACCGCCGTTCTATCTCTTTTGGGCATACTGCCTCGTCGTAATTCAGGCAGGCATAGACGGCCCGTCTGTTGTCCCTTGTCATCTGCCAGAAGGGATACTTGATGATCACCGGGGTGTTGGCGCCTACGCCGATTTCCAGATACAGCACGTGCAGCGCTTCATGCCTGCGCAGGAAGTCGGAATACGCAGCCGACGCCTTATGCCACCCTGCGTCCTCAACAAAGGTGTCGTCTGACCGCAGGTTCATGGCCACCGGGTCGCCGTTTGGCGCGGTGGGGATCAGCTCTGTGGGCAGCTGCATGGAGAGCGTGCCCTTCTCCGGGATTTGGAAGACGCCGGCCTCATCTCTGACAAAGCCCTGGGCTTCCATGGCTTGCATCGTCCAGGCTTCATTGTCGAAGGTCTCCTGCACCTTTGGATCGACGCTTTGGAACAGGCCGTAATCTCCCTGGGTGTAAAACAGCCGCTTTTTGTCAAAGCCCGCGCGCTGGAACTGGTGATCCACGTTTGTGGTAATCACAAAATAGTCCTTGCCCTCCAGCAGGGACAGCAGATCCCGGTAAACGGGCTTTGGGGCCGGGAGATAACGGTTCAAGTAAATGTGCCTTGCCCAATAGGCCCACTTCACCTCAGGAGCCGCATTCATTACCGCAAAGCCGCCGGTGTACATATCTTGAAAGCCGAACGCTTCTTCAAAATCGGAAAAATACCGTTTGAACCGCTCCCCGGCGTAAGTAAACCCGGCCGCGGTGGAGAGGCCGGCCCCTGCGCCTACCACGATGGCATCCGCTGTTTCGAGTTCTTTTTTCAGTCTTGCAAGCTGCTCGTCAGGGGTCCCGATCCCATGGGAGATACGTAGATCGTAAGTACGCACGGCGAGCATACCCTTGCGGATAGATTCCAGATAGCCGTCAGGCTGATTCGTGTAATAGTTCTTCATATGCCAGGAAAGAGAAGCCCCTTATGAGACTTCTCCGTTCTGGATTCTTTTGCGCTTTTTGGTTGTCACTCGGGCAGGCTCATCTGCATATTTCCAGAGTTCCTTCTGTGGAGTACAGATCTCCATCTGTTCGGCCTTTGCCCAGGATGGGATTTTAGGTTGTAGTTCGGTCATTCGAAGCATCATCT
>DFIE01000057.1:2819-7105 GCA_002372735.1 Clostridiales bacterium UBA3705 | reverse complement strand
GCGCCCCGCTGCTTTGAGATCGAGCGCAAGCTCAAGGCGCTCTGCGACGTTCCCGTCTTCCACGACGACCAGCACGGCACCGCCATTGTGGTGGGGGCCGCCCTGCTGAACGCCCTGCGGGTGGTGGGGAAACGGATCGAAGACGTGAAGGTGGTCATCAACGGAGCCGGCTCCGCCGGCATCGCCATCGGCAAGCACCTGATGGACCTGGGGGTACAGCACCTGAAAATGGTGGACCGCTTCGGCGTCCTCTGCGCCGGCGTGGAGATGAACCCCGCCCAGGCGGAGATGGCGGCGCGCACCAACCCGGAGTGCTTCTCCGGCAAGCTGGCGGATGCCCTGAAGGGCGCCGACGTGTTCGTAGGCGTCAGCGCGGCACACATCGTCTCCAAGGAGATGATCGCCGCCATGGCCCCCGGGGCCATCGTCTTCCCCATGGCAAATCCCGTGCCGGAGATCGAGCCGGAGGAGGCCCTGGCGGCAGGCGCCGCCGTGGTGGGCACCGGCCGCAGCGACCATCCCAACCAGATCAACAACGTGCTGGTGTTCCCGGGGCTCTTCCGGGGCGCCCTGGACGTGCGGGCCCGGGACATCAACCTGGAAATGCGGCTGGCTGCCTCCCGCGCCCTGGCGGAGCTGGTTTCCGACCGGGAGCTGAACGCGGAATATATTTTGCCGGAAGCCTTTGACAAGCGGGTTGGCCCCGCCGTGGCAAAAGCCGTGGCAAAGGCCGCCCGGGACTCCGGCGCGGCAAGACTTTGACGGTCAGGAGGAACCAAATGGAACGACGTTTCCCCCATCTCTGCAGCCCCATCACCCTGGGCCGCACCAGCTTCCGCAACCGGATGTTCTCCGCCCCCATGGGCGGCACAGACATTGCCAACGACGGCTGCATCGGCCCGAAATCCACCGCCTTCTATGAGCTGCGCGCCAAGGGCGGCGCGGCGGCGGTCACCGTGTCCGAGCTGATGGTCCACCCCAGCGACGGCAGCCACGCTTATCGGCTGGACGAGAGCATCCTCAACTCTCTCGCCTGCGCGACGTATACCGCCGACGCCATCCGCCGCCACGGGGCCATCCCCTCCATCGAGCTCAGCCACTCCGGCATGTTCGCCGGCACCTATATGACTGACAAGTCCAAGCAGAAGTCCCTGCACCAGTGGGGCCCCTGCGACACGGTCCGCCCCGACGGGGTCCCCGTCAAGGGCATGACCCAGGAGATGATCGCCGAGATCGTGGCGGCCTACGGCCACGCCGCCGGCCTGGCCAAGCGGGCGGGCTTCGAGCTTCTGATGATCCACGGCGGCCACGGCTGGCTCATCAACCAGTTCCTGTCCCCCCTGTTCAATCACCGGGAGGATGAGTACGGCGGCAGCCTGGAAAACCGCTGCCGTCTGGCGATTGAGGTTCTGCAGGCGGTCCGGCAGGCCGTGGGGCCCTTCTTCCCCATCGAGTTCCGCATGAGCGGGGCTGAGTTTGTGGAGGGCGGCTACGGCATCGAGGAGGGCGTGAAGATTGCCCAGGCCATCGAGCCCTACGTGGATCTGATCCACGTCTCCGCCGGCACCTACCAAAAGACCTTTGGCATCACCCATCCCTCCATGTTCACCGACCACGGCCGGAACGTCTTCCTGGCCGCGGAGATCAAGAAGCATGTGAGCAAGCCCGTCGCCACCATCGGCGGTCTCAATGACCCGGCTCAGATGGAGGAGATCATCGCAAGCGGCAAGGCGGACGTGGTCTATATGGCCCGGGCCCTGCTGGCAGATCCCTTCCTGCCCAACAAGATCATGGCAAACCGGCCCGAGGACATCGTCCGCTGCCTGCGCTGCTTCACCTGCATGGCAGAGCGGGCCGCCACCTCCACCCGCCGCTGCACCGTCAATCCGCTGATCGGCCGGGAGCTGGAGGGGGACGTGGTCTATCCCGCCCCCGTGAAGAAGAAGGTGCTGGTGGCCGGCGGCGGCCCCGGCGGTCTCTACGCCGCCTGGACGGCAGCCCGGCGGGGACACCATGTCATTCTCTGTGAAAAAGAGAACGAGCTGGGCGGCATTCTGAAATCCGAGCAGGCCCTGCCCTTCAAGCACGAGATGTATGAGCTGGCGGGCACCTACGCCAAGTTCTGTCGGGACGCCGGCGTGGAGATCCGGCTGAATACCCAGGTCACCAAGGAGTACGCGGAACAAGAGGCCCCCGACGCCCTGATCATCGCCGTGGGCTCCGAGCCCCTGGTGCCCCCCATTCCCGGCCTGGACGGGGAGAACGTGGTGGTCGTGAACAACTACTACCTGGAACAGGACAAGGTGGGCGATGATGTAGTGGTCATGGGCGGCGGCCTGGCGGGCTGCGAGTGCGCCATCCACCTGGGCCAGGAGGGGAAAACCGTCCGGCTGGTGGAGATGCGGGACGTCCTGGCCCCCGACGCCAACGTGCGCCACCGCCCCCTGCTGCTGGCGGAGATTGCAAAGTATGTGGACGTCCGCACCTCCCACCGGGCCCTGCGGGTCACGCCGGAAGGCGTGGTCTGCGCCGACAAGGAGGGCAGCGAGGTCCTGGTCCCCGGTAAGAGCGTGATCTGCGCCCTGGGCCAGCGCTCCAGAAGCAAGGTCGTGGAGGAGCTGCGGGATTGTGCCCCCTTCGTCCGGATCATCGGCGACGCCGCAAGGGTCTCCACCATCACCAACGCCGTCTACTGGGGCTACCACGCCGCATTGGACATCTGAAAACCAAAAAGCAAGCCGGTGTGACGATGCGCATACCGGCTTGCTGTGATCCATGTACACAAAAAGGAGAGGATTTCGATTATGCCCATTCATATTGAAAATGAAGCTGCCCGCTGCCTCAACTGCAAGGTACCCATGTGCCAGAAGTTCTGCCCCATCTCTACCCCCATCCCCCACATCATCCAGCTCTTCAAGGAGAAAAAGGTGATGCAGGCGGGGGCAGAGCTCTTTGCCAACAACCCCATGAGCGTGGTCTGCGCCACGGTCTGCAACCACGAGGCCCAGTGCGCCGGCCACTGTGTCCTGGGCCGGAAGGGGACTCCGGTGCAGTTCTACGACATAGAGAAGTTCATCTCAGACACCTACCTGGACCGAATGAAGGCCGTACCTGCCGAAAAGAAGGGCAAGCGCGTGGCGGTGGTGGGCTCCGGCCCTGCGGGCCTCACCGTGGCCATCCTTCTGGCCCAGAACGGCTACGACGTGACCATCTTTGAACGCAAGCACCTGATCGGCGGCATGCTCCGCTACGGCATTCCGGAGTTCCGGCTGCCCAAGTCGGTGCTGGACCGCTACCAGAGGCTGCTGACCAAGCTGGATGTAAAGATCCGCTCCGCCACCACCATTGGCGGCGCTCTGAAGCTGGAGGATCTGCTGCGGGACGGGTACGCCTCCGTCTTTGTGGGCACCGGTGCCTGGCGGCCCCGGACCCTGGGAGTCCACGGAGAGTGCCTGCCCAACGTCCACTTCGGCGTCTCCTACCTGGAAAACGCGGGCAACGTGGACCTGGGCCGGACGGTGGCCGTCATCGGTATGGGCAACGTGGCCATGGACGTAGCCCGCACCGCCTTCCGCCACGGGGCGGAGCGGGTGCTGCTCTTCTCCCGGGACAACTCCTCCACTGCCTCCTCCCACGAAATGAGTTACGCCACCCTGGACGGTACCGAGTTTGTCTACGGCAAGCAGATTGTCCGCATCGAGCCCGAGGGCCCCGTGTTCAAAACCTCCGTCCTGGACGAAAACGGTCAGGTGATCGGCTATGAGGAGGGAGAGGAGCTGGTACCCGCCGATTCCGTGGTGATCGCCATTTCCCAGCGGCCCAAGGACAAGCTGATTCTCTCCACCGACCACCTGGAGGGCAACGCCAAGGGCCTGCTGATCGTGGACGAGAACTGCATGACCACCGTGGAGGGGATCTTCTCCGCCGGCGACGTGGTCACAGGGCCCCTCACCGTGGTCCACGCGGTGGAGGGGGCCAAGCGGGCCGCCCAGGGCATGATGCGGTACATGGAACAGGCAAGGCAGTCGGCAGAATGATGATGAACGAGAAACCCGCATACTTGTACAACCCCACGCTTTGCCCCTGCCCCAGAGGGGAACGGGCAGGCTGCCCGAGATATCGGAGCTGCGAGGCCTGCATTGCTTTTCACAGAACCCCAGGAAACCCGCCCAAAACCGCCTGCGAGCGAAAGGCCGCGAAAGACGCCCCATAAGGAATCCCGGCGAGAGACATCTACACATTTTCACGCAGAAACCGCAGCGGCCCGGCAGAGAAGCACAACGCTT
>DFIE01000057.1:0-2768 GCA_002372735.1 Clostridiales bacterium UBA3705 | reverse complement strand
ACGGGAACCAGGATCTGATCCATCGGAACCTCAAAGAGATCGTTGTCTCAAAACAGCGATCACAAGCTGGATTGAGACAGGCGCCTTTGTTCGCTGACGCAGCCTTGCTGCTGTGGGCGACCCGGAGACGCCTGCCCGCTGCCGCAGGGGCAAGGGGGTCTGCTGGAACGCCTCCGTCAGTTGGAGGACTTCGGCAGATAGGGGGTCAGCACGTCGGCCAGGCTCTTGACGTTCCGCGTCTGGATCAGCACTTTGCCCGAGCCGCTGAACTCATTGACCAGGCCCTCGCCGGACTTGAAGCCGAAGGTGCCGGAGGCGATGCGGATCTGGTAATTCAGCGTGGAATCCCAGGCGACCACGTGGCCGTTGTCGATGACCAGGGAACGGCCGGGCTGTACCTCCAGCTCCAGCATGTCGCCAAAGGCATTGACGAAGAGGCTGCCGCTGCCGGAGGTCTCCATCACAAACAGACCGCCGGTGCCGCCGAAGAGGACCTTTCCGGCGCCCTTCTGCGCGATCATATGGTACTGTACGCCGGCGTCGCAGGCAAGAAAGGCCCCGGTGTTCAGCCGGTACTGCTTTGCGCCCACGTCGAGGTGCCGGATGCAGCCGGTGACCGCAGGGGCGATGCCGATCAGGCCCTGGTTGGAGGTTCCGGTCGCCTCGCTGATAAACATGCTCTCTCCGGAGGAGATGGAGCGCCCAAGGGCCTTGAACACCCCGCCGAGACCGCCGGAATTGGCGTTCAGCTTTCCTTCCAGGCTCACGTCCTGCATATAAACCATTGCGCCGCGCTCCAGGCGGATCGTCTCGTTTTGCGCCAGCGCCACCTCAAGCAGCGGATTGTCGCTGTCGCCCAGAATCTGATATCTCATAAGATTGCCTCCTTCTTTTTTCATTGATTTCAAACCGGCTTTGCGGACGGACGCCGCCGGGCGGACCCCCGGGCCCTGGGGCAACGCCCCCGGCTGCTGCCGCCCTGTCATCCCTCCGCCGTTTGCATCATTATACCTTAGATTGCAGGATACTGCAATAGGTTTCCTCTCATGCAAAGCCCGAATTTGCCGCCGGCAGGAGTTTCGCGCCCTTTACAGACTCCGAAACGGTCTCTCCGGCCGCCTTTTACCGGCGTCCGCCGCCGAAGCCGCCGCCCATACCGCCCATCATCTGGATGGGGATGGAGTCGACCTGCTGGCCGTTTACGAGGATGGTGCCGCCGTTGTACTGGGCAGTGCCGTCGCAGTCGAAGGCGGACTGGCCGGTGACGTCGATGGTGCCGCCGTTGACGATGATGCTGCCGTTGGAGTCGATGCCGTCGGTGTCACCCGCGCCTATCACCACGGTCAGGGTGCCGTCGTTCATCTCGAAGGTCGCCAGACAGGCGGAGGACTTCTGGGCGGCGTTGACGCCGTCGTCAGAGGCGGAGATGGACACGTCGCCGCCGTTGAGCCGGATGCAGGTGGCCTCCAGACCCTCGGCTGCGGAGATGTTCATCTCACCGCCGTCAATCTGCAGCAGGGTGTTGGCGTGGATGCCGTCGTCGGCTTCGGTGATGGAGAAGCTGCCGCCGGTGATGCAGATGCTGCCCAGGGTGTCGTCGTCGCTGTTTTCCGCGTGGAGGCCGTCGGTTCCGGCCCGGAGGGTAAAGGCTCCGCCGCAGACGGCGATGCTGTCCTTGCCCCGGATGGCGCAGCTTGCCGCGCTGATCTCGTAGCTGCCGCCGGTGATGGTCACCTCGTCCTTGCCCACAATGCCGTGGCCGGCGGGGGAGGTGACGGTCAGGCTGCCGGACCCGTTCAGGGTGAGATCGTCCTTGGCGAAGATCACGCCGTCCACGTCGTTGTCATCCAGCTGCACGAAGCTGCCGCCGTTGGACAGGCTGTTCACCGTGCCCTCTGCCAGGGTGAGGAAGACCTTGTCCGCCTGGACCACGTAAATGGCGGCGTAGGTCTGCGCGTGGATGCTCGCCCCGTCCAGCACCAGCTGGACCTTGTCGTCCTCGGCGGCGCTGACAATGACGCTGCCGTTTTCCAGGCTGCCGGAGAGGACGTAGGTCCCCGCGGCGGTGATGGTCACGGTGCTGCCGGAGATCTGCACGCTGTCTGCCGAGGCGGTGGCGCTGCTGCCGTTCAGGGCAATGGTCACGGCGCCGGCGGCGTCATATTCCCCGGAAAGGTCCCGGTCGGAGAAGAGGGCGCTGTCGGCCTGGTCGGCGGCGCTCTGGCTGCTGGCTGAGACGGCGCCTGCGGTTTCGGCCAGATCGGCGGCCGGATCATCCACGGTCACGCTGGCGGCATTTTCCACGGTCTCCCCGGCTGCCGTGCTGCAGGCGGACAGCAGCAGCGTGAGAACCAGAATCGCTGCAAGGAGAACGGACACTTTGTGTTTCAGAAGCTTCATGGGGATTCCCTCCAATCAATTTTGATTTCTGGCCCTATCATAGCACGGAGGGGCAAAGAAATCCCCGAAAACAGGCGGCAATCAATACGCAGAATATACGAAACGGCAGCCCGGGCTTTCCCCCGCGTGGGACCCTTCCGGCAGAAGGTCACCCACCCCACCGGGGTCACGGAAAACGTATGCACCGCTCCGTAGTGGCCGCTGCGACGCGAAGCTAGTGCAGCGGCCATAAAGCCCTCCCACCCCACCAGGGTCACGGGAAACGCACACACCACCCCCGTAGGGGGCGGCGTCCCCGACGCCCCGTACCCAGGTCACCCGCCACCACCGAGGTCACGGAATACGTACGCACCCCCTCCGTAGGGGCC
>DFIE01000046.1:279-6470 GCA_002372735.1 Clostridiales bacterium UBA3705 | reverse complement strand
CCCACGCCCCAGGGGGAATCCCACTTGAGCGCCTGGTCTTCAAACTTGGACTGGGTGAACCATAGGACAAAGTCGTTTTTGTTGCGCTTGTTCACGTCCTCCTCCACGCCCTCACGGACGCCCACGTCCAGATCCTCGGCGTTGAAGTCGTTAAAAACATAGTACTTTTCCAGCTTGGAGGTGTCAAAGTAGACATTGCCCCCCGCCTGATAGGCAAAACCCTTTTCCAGCAGGGTTTCAATGATATGGATATAGTTGTCAATGCAGTTGGTGGCAGGCTCCACCACGTCGGGCCGCTTGATGTTCAGCTTGCGGCAGTCCTCAAAAAAGGCGTCGGTGTACATCTTGGCGATTTCCATGACGGTTTTGTGCTCCCGCTTGGCGCCCTTGAGCATCTTGTCCTCGCCGGTGTCGCCGTCAGAGGACAGGTGACCCACGTCGGTGATGTTCATCACCCGCTTGACGTTGTAGCCTGCGTAACGCAGGTACTTCTCCAGCACGTCCTCCATGATATAGGAGCGCAGATTGCCGATGTGGGCGTAGTGGTACACCGTGGGGCCGCAGGTGTACATCTTGACAATGTCAGGATGATTGGGAACAAAGAGTTCCTTCTTTCTTGTCAGGGAATTGTACAGGTACATAGTATCTTCTCCTTTGCAGGTTTGATTATTGATTGGACAGGGTTTGGGCGGTTGCCGGCTGCGGGATGCCTCGTTCTTCCTCCAGCGCCTGGATGCGCTTCCGCAGGGCCTCCAGCTCCAGGGCAATGGGATCGGGGGTGTGGGTGTGGTCCAGCTTTGCCCCCTCTACCCGGACAATCCGGCCGGGGATTCCGACCACGGTGCAGTTGGGGGGTACCTCCCGCAGAACTACGGAGTTTGCCGCAATTTTGGCGTTGTCCCCCACCTTGAAGGGGCCCAGCACCTTGGCGCCGGAGCCAACCATCACATTGTTGCCCAGGGTGGGATGGCGCTTGCCGTGGCTGATCCCCGTGCCGCCCAGGGTCGCCCCCTGATAGAGCAGGCAGTCGTCACCGATCTCCACCGTCTCGCCAATGACCACGCCGCTGCCGTGGTCAATGACCAGCCGCCGGCCAATGGTGGCACCGGGATGGATCTCTATGCCGGTCCAGAGTCTGGACCACTGGGAGATAAAACGGGCAATAAACTTCATCCCATGGGTGTGGAACCAATGGGCAATGCGGTAGTCAATGTCAGCGTGAAGGCCGCTGTACAGAAAAAACACTTCAAAGCCGCTGCGGGCGGCAGGGTCGTTGCGTTTGTAAGCCTGGATGGTTTCCTTCAGATACACAGGCATTTCTCCCTTCCCGGAGGCGGGCGACAGGCGCCGCTCCCTATTGATGATACCCGGACAGGCGTTGGAAAAAACACCGCCTCCGGATTGCTCCAGAGGCGGTGTGTCACCGCGGTTCCACTCTGATTTCTCACTTGGGCACTGACGCGGCCCGTGCGGGGTCTCCCCTTCGCTCCCGGGCGCACTTCACCGCAGGCACTGCGGCTCTCCCTTTCAGCCTGGGGGAAAGCTCTCTGGTACAGGCCGGCTGCGGCTACTCTTCCCGTTCGTCGCGAATATTCATCTATTTCAGTATATTAGCAGAAGTCCGCCCCGGTGTCAACCTTTTTTTGCAGCCTGGGGCACGCTTTTCCGGGGGGTGGGGCTTTTGGCTTGCACAAGGGGGAAATATATGCTATAATGATCAAAAAATTGACCGGGAGGCGGGTATTCATGCGGTTTTTACACCTGGCAGATTTGCATTTCGGCAAGCTGCTCCACGGCCTGTCCCTGCTGGAGCAGGGGGACCAGAGCCACTGGACAGAGGCGTTTCTTGCCCGGGCAGCAGTGCTGCGGCCGGATGCTGTGGTGATTGCAGGAGACGTCTATGACCGGGGCATGCCCCCGGCAGATGCGGTGGCACTGCTGAGCCGTCTGGTGGACGGCCTGGCAGCCATAAAAATCCCGGTGCTGATCTGCGCGGGCAACCACGATTCCGGCAAGCGGCTGGCCTGCTTTCGGGAGAGCCTGTCTAAACAGAATGTACACATCGCCGGAGAACTGGCCAGGGAGCTGCCCCATGTGACCCTGCATGACACCTACGGCCCGGTGGACTTCTGGTTAATGCCCTACCTCTTCCCTGCCCAGGCCGGTCTGGTGCTTGGGGACGAGAGCATCCGGGATTACGACACCGCAGTGCGCAGGGTGCTGGCCGCCCAGAGCATCGACTTTACCCGGCGCAACGTGCTGCTGGCCCACCAAAACGTGACCTGTGGCGGCAAAGAGGGGCTGCGGGGCGGATCAGAGTCTGTGGTCGGCGGTGTGGGCCAGGTAGATTACACCGCCTTTGACGGCTTTGACTATGTGGCCCTGGGCCATATCCATGCGGCCTACAGTGTGGGGCGGGCGGAGGTCCGCTATGCGGGCACGCCCATGTGTTATCATTTCAGCGAGCTGCGGCAGCCCCGCAAGGGCCCGGTGCTGGTGGATCTGGGAGCAAAGGGTACCCCGGTGCAGACCCAGGTACTGGACATCCCACCCCTGCACCCCATGCGGGAGCTGCGGGGCAGCTTTGAGGAGATCTGCCGGGCGCTGGAGAACGGCAGCAGGGGCGAATATTTGCGCATTGTGCTGACCGACCGGCCAATGACCACGGAGGCGATCACTCATTTTCAGGCTGCAGCAGAGCAACAGGGCAGCATTCTGCTGGATTGGAGCAGTGAGTTCCGTCACTTTGACGGCCAGGCTGCCGCCCCGGAGCTGGCCGATCTGGAGCAGCAGCCTATTGAGGGTCTGTTTGCCGACTTTTACACCGAGCGCAGCAGCGGTACGGAGCCCGAGCCCGAAGAGCTGGAGGCGATGCACCTGCTGGCAGAGCTGCTGCGAAACACCCCAAGGGACACAACCGACCGGGATCTGACCCTCCGGGCAGTGGAAATATTTACCAAGGAGGCCGAAGCATGAAGCCGATTCAACTGACCATGACCGCCTTCGGCTCCTTTGTGGGGCCCGAAACCGTAACCTTCCCTTCCGGCGGCAGTGGGATCTATCTCATCGTGGGTGACACCGGAGCCGGCAAAACCACCCTGTTTGACGCCATTACCTTTGCACTTTACGGCAAATCCAGCGGCACCCAGCGGGACCCCGGGGTGCTCCACTCCGACTATGTGGACAAGTCTGTAGACACCGTGGTGGAGCTGGTATTTGACCACCTGGGCAAGCGCTACACCGTGACGCGCCAGATCCACTTTCCCAAAAAGCGGGGTGCTGAGGCAGGGTATCGGGATCCCACGATCACCGCCCAGCTCCGCCTGCCGGAGGAAATTATCAACGGTCACAATCCGGTAACCAAACGCTGTGAGGAGCTTTTGGGCTTGAACGTGGATCAGTTCCGCAAGATTGTAATGCTGGCCCAGGGGGAATTCCGCCAGTTCTTATCGGCGGACTCTAAGGTCAAGGGCGAGATCCTGGGCAGGATTTTTGACAGCAGCGCCTATGTGCGCTATCAGACCCTGCTGGACGAGGCAAAAAAGGAGCTGGAAAATCGCCGGCGGGACCACAGCCAGGCGGTGGAGCACTGCCTGCACACCGCCTTTGCCGATGCGGATCCGCCGCTGCTGGCTCAGGACCCTCTGCTAAAGCAGAAGCTGGACGCTCTGCTGGACAGTGAGACCCTGGCTGTCCGGCAGGCCCGGGATGCCATGGGCCTGAGCCAAGCCGGCCTGGACCGGCTGCACACCCTGCAGGGTACCGCCCTGGCAGACAACCGAAAGCTGGAGGAGCTGACAAAGCAGCGGAATCTTGTCCGTTCCCTGGAGGAACAAGCGCCCAGGATGGCCGCTCTGGAGCTGGAGCTGCAGCAGGCAGAGCAGGCGCTGCGCCAGGTAGACCCCGCCCGCCGGACAAGAGACAGTGCAAAACAGGCACTGGCGCAGGCACGCAGAGAGCTGGACCAGACCGAGCAGGCCCTGTGTGTCCAGATTCCCAAGCAGGCGCAGGCCAAAAAGGCCCTTCTGGACGCAGAGCCCCTGCGCAAAACCTTGGAGCAGACCAGGCTTGCCCAACACAAACTGGAGGAGCAGCTGCCCCGGTACAGGGCCCTGGCCCAAAAAAGGCAGGCACTGGACCAGGCAAAGAATTCTCTGGCCCGGGGCAGAGCAAACCAGGAAACCCTGGAACGACAGCAGGCCCGGCAGGCTGCCCAGTTGGACCAATGCCGGCTCGATTGGACAGCCCTGGACGGTGCCGAGGCCGCCGCAGATCGCGCCCGGGAGGCAAAAGAGAAGGCTGACCTGGCGCTGGAGACTCTGCAGGGCCCGCAGGGCATTGTACAGGGTGTTGCCCGGCTGGAGAAAATCCAAAAGGACCTGGACAGCCAGGTCCTGGACTACGGCAGGCTGCTGGAGCAGGCCCGACAGGCTGCGGACAAGCACCACAGGCTGTATCAGCAGTTTCTGGACGGGCAGGCAGGACTGATGGCAAACCAGCTGCGCCAGACGCTGCAGACCCATGGCCATGCCCGCTGCCCTGTTTGCGGCACAGACTTTTTGCCCGGACAGGAAGCCGGCTTTGCGGTTCAGGCCGGCAATGTGCCCACCCAGAAGGAGGTGGAGCAGGCCAAAAAGGCCCTGGATCGACTGGAGACTGCACGGCGCCGGGCAGAGGAAGAATTAAGCCGTGGCCGAACCACCCTGGCCCTGCAGCAGAATAATCTTGTCAATCTTGCCAGGCCCCTGCTGGCTGGCTGCGAGAACTGGGACACGCTTGTCGCACCGGACTATCTGCCCCGGGCCATTCTGGCAGCACAGGAGGCCGCCCGTACAACAGCCGACGCCCTGAAAACAGCGCAGGCGCGCACAGATCGGCGTGCCGCGCTTGCCGGGCAGATTGGCCGTCTGGAGCAGAACCAACAAAAGCTGGAAGCGGATCTCGGCACTGCCCGGGCGCAAATCAGCACCTTGGAGCAACAGTGTACCGCCCTGACCACTGAGGCAGCCCTGCTGGCAGGAGATCTGGAATTTGACTCCAAAGCCCTGGCCCAGGCAAAGCTGGACGCACTGGCAGACGAGCAGACGCAGCTGCAGCAGACGCTGACCCGGCTGCAGGAGCAGGCAGACCTGCACAACAGCAAGCTCGCCCGTCTGCAAGGCGCCAAGGAGGAACAGCAGCGGGCGCTGCCGCTATTGCTGCAAGCCCTGGAGCAGGCTGAAAACAAACTGGCCCAGGCCCTGGCCAGACAGCAGCTGCCGGACGAGACCGCCCTGGACAAGGTCCTCGCTCCCCTGGCCGGGCAGGACCCGGAGCAGTGGATCGCCGCCCGCCGGCAAACGCTGAACGACCACCGCTACAGCCTGCAGCACAGCAGGAGCCGGGTGGAGGAGCTCAGCGTACAGACACAGGGTCTGCATTACACCGACCCCGCACTGCTGGAGCAGCAGCTTGCTGAAGCAGAGGCGCAGCAAGAGTTGCTGCGCACCCAGGCCGCTGCCGCTGCCCAGCGCCTGGCCCTTCACAGCGCCGGCCGGCAGACCATTGCCGACTGCCTGGAAAAGCTGTCCGCCACAGATCCCGCCTGGCGCCGGCTCAGCCGATTAGCGGAGCTGGCCATGGGCGCCAGCAGTGAGGGTGGAAAGCTCAGCTTTGCCCGCTATGTGATGGGCGCTATCTTCCGCCAGGTGCTGGAAATGGCCAACCGCCGGCTGGACGTGATGAGCGGCGGCCGGTACACCCTGGTGCACACAGCCGCCGCCGGCAGAGCAAATGCCTCCGGCGGGCTGGAAATTGAGGTACTGGACGTGGCAACCGGCAAACAGCGGTCCTCCGCCTCTCTCTCCGGCGGAGAGAGCTTCCAGGTGTCTTTGGCCCTGGCCCTGGGACTTTCCGACGTGATCCAGGCCCGGGCCGGCGGCATTGGCATTGACACCCTGTTCATCGACGAGGGCTTTGGCTCTTTGGACGCCGGTGCATTGGAAAACGCCGTTACGGTGCTGCAGCAGCTGGCCGAGGGCAGCCGCTCGGTGGGAATCATCTCCCATGTGGACAAGCTGGAGGAGTGTATCCCCCAAAAGCTTCGGGTTTTGAAGGGGCAGGATGGCAGCCACGTCCGGCACGAGCTTTCATAGGCACGGCCGGCAGCGCTATGCACGGCTTGAGGCATACCAAAAGCATCGGCGGCACTC
>DFIE01000046.1:0-228 GCA_002372735.1 Clostridiales bacterium UBA3705 | reverse complement strand
CGCACAGATGGACTGTGCCGCCGATGCTTTTGGATTGGCTTATCTGCCCCGGCGGTAGAGCCGGGCCAGGCCGCCCTCAGAGGTCTCGCGGAAGGCCTTGGAGATGTTGATGCCGGTCTGAAACATGGTTTTGACCACCATATCAAAGCTGATCGTCCGGGTGTCATACAGGAAATATGCCAGGTTCAGACAGTTCATGGCACGCATGGCTGCCACCGCGTTGCGCTC
>DFIE01000182.1 GCA_002372735.1 Clostridiales bacterium UBA3705 | reverse complement strand
TTTTCAAATGGCAATTTGAAAACTCCGCCATTCTCCATTTTCCATTTTCCATTTTCAATTATGTTTCCCTCCGGCCTGGGCGGCGGCGTCCCGGGCCGCCTCAAACTCGGCAAAGGTGACGTCCAGGATCTCGTAGTTGTCCCGGTTGGGGCCGTCAAAGTGCCACCACTCCAGCACCGAGCGCTGAAAGCCCGCCTGGCTCATATACTTGTTCAGCAGGGCCCGGTTGGCGGCCTGGAGCTCGGTGCAGTTGGCATCGTCGCTGTTGGCCCGGGTGGAGAAGTCGTCAAAGCCCGTGGGCATATCCAGCTCGTTGCCCTGGCTGTCGCACAGGGTCACGTCCACGGTGATGCCCCGGGCGTGCATGGAGTAGGGGCCGGGGGCGGGCACGTAGGGGGCCAGCTCCGCCGGGGCGGAGTCGTGGAGGGCCTGCTGCACCGAGATGGGCCGGTAGGCGTCCCAGATCTTGATGCGGTAGCCGTCGGCCTTGGCGGCGTTGTTGGCGGCAATCAGCATGGGGGCGATGTCCTTCTGCACCAGGCAGAGGGTACGGTCATAGTGGACCCTGCCGGTGAAGTTGTTGGTGGTGGCGTAGCGCTGGTCCAGGATAAAGCTGTCGTCTATGGCCAGCAGATCCACCAGCCCCTTGTAGGAGAAGTCCGGGTCCGCCTCCGCCGGGGCGGGCTGGGCAGAGGGCTGGGTGTCCGCGGGCCGGTTGGGGGCCGGCTGGGCCGCGGGCTGGTTGGGGGCGGGCTGGGGATCCGCCGGGGTCGGATCGGAGGCGGGCACCTGGGGGCCCATGGGGACCTGGTTGGGGGCGGTGGCCATGGGCACCAGCTGGGCGGTCTCGGTCTGGACGGTCTGGGTCTCGGGGGCGGGGGCGGAAGGGACCGGGTCCTGCGCCCGGGTGTCGGCCGGGCCGGTGACGTCGCTCAGCGCCGGGGGGAGAAAGGTCTCCGAGGGGACCTGGATGGTGGTGTCGCCGCAGGCTGCAAGCAGCAGCAGGCAAAGCACCAGGGGCAGCAGACGTTTGCGCATGGAAAGGACTCCTCTCAAGAAAAATTGGAAAAAGCTGCCGCTTGTAAAACAGGCGGCAGCGTGGTATACTGTGGGTACAGAAAGAACCCGCAAGCACCGCTGGCGCGCCGCAAAGGCGCGCCCTTTTTATGCCGCGGGGGCGGCGGTTTCGGTCTCGGCGGTTTCGGTCCCGGGGGCTTCGGTTCCGGCGGGCGTCCCGGCGCTGCCGGAATCTCCGGCGCTGCCGGTGCGCTGCCAGGCGGTGGCGGTGCCCCGGACGATGGACTGGTACAGGGCCTGCAGTTCGGCCACAGAGGTGTTTTCCACATAGTGGTTGGCGGCCATCTGGTCGGTGTAGTCCCACAGGCGCATGCCGTAGAACTCCCACTTGCCGGTCACCTGGGTGCCGTAGGTCACGGTGGGGATCAGCTGGCAGGAGGTGACCACCGCCCGGCCGTCCTCCATGCCGATGTGCAGGCTGGCCATGCCACCCAGCATATTCTGGTTAAAGCTCATATGGGAGATGAAGTTGCCCATGGACCAGAACACGGGCATCTGGTTGCCGTCCTTGCCGGTGAGGATTTCCATAGGCTGCAGGGTGTGGGGGTGGCAGCCGATCACCGCGCCCACCCCCAGGTCGGCAAAGAACTGGCCCAGCTGGCGCTGGTCCTCGTTGGGCACAAAGCTGTTCTCCGTGCCCCAGTGGGGGAAGACCAGCACGATGTCCGCCTGGTCCTTGGCCGCCAGGATGTCCCGCTCCATCTTGTCCCGATCCAGAAAATCGATCATATAGGGCTCCTCGGGGTCGCCCATGTTGGTGCCGTAGGTGTAGTTCAGCAGGGCGATGCGGATGCCCTTGCACTCCACCACCCGCAGGGTGTCGGCGTCGGCCTGGCTGTCGTGGATGCCCAGCACGGTGATCTGGGGGTACTGCCGCCAGAAGGCCAGGGTGTCCTGGATGCCGGTGAAGAACTTGTCGTAGCAGTGGTTGGTGGCGTGGGTGATGATGTCAAAGCCGGTGTCCACCAGGGCCTCGCCCACGGCAGTGGGCCCGCCGAAGACCGGGTAGTTGGAATACTGGGCGGGGTCGTTGATGAAGATGGTCTCCTGGTTGATGCAGGCCAGGTCCGCGGCCTGGATCACGGGCTTGATGTACTGATACATGGGGCGGAAGTCGTAGCTGCCGTCGTCCTGCAGCCCGGCCTCCAGCACGCTGGTGTGCATCAGGTTGTCGCCCAGGCACAGCAGGGTGACGGTGGTGTCCGGGTCCTCGGGCAGCTCGCCTGTGCGGGCCACGGCCTCGGTGGTCTGGGGGGGCGCCTGGGTTTCGGCGGCGGGCGCCTGGGGCGCCTTGGCGCAGCTGCGGCTGAGCAGCACAATGCCCAGAATCACCAGCCCCAGCAGCAGAATCAGGCCGGCCAGCCGCAGCAGGGCAGCCCGAAGCAGCCGCTTGCGGCGCAGCTCATAGCTGCGTCTGCGGCGGGCGCGGATCTGGGCCCGCTGGCGGGCCTCCTCCTCCAGCCGGGCCTGCTCGGCCTGCAGGGCGGTCTGCCGGGTGTGCCGCCGGGGCAGGTCCGCCCGGACCTGGGGGCGGTTTTCGGGATGGTTGGGTCGTCTGTGCTGTGCCATTGCATATCACCTCGCATAGCCCAGTATACCAGCAAAACCGACCAATTGCAAGCCTACAGGCCCAAAATCTCCACGCCGAAGCTGCGGAGCATCCCGGTCAGCCGGCACAGGGGCAGGCCCATCACGTTAAAGTAGTCTCCGTTCAGGTGGCTGACCAGGCAGGAGCCCATGCCCTGGATGCCGTAGGCCCCGGCCTTGTCCATGGGCTCGCCGGTTTGGACGTAGGCCAGGATCTCCCGCCGGTCCAGGGGGCGGAAGGTGACCTCGGTGCACTCCACCTGGGTGTCGGTGCGCAGGCCGTCGGTGAGGGTGACGGCGGTGTAGACGTGGTGGGTCCGGCCGGAGAGGGCCGAGAGCATGGCAAAGGCCTGCTCCGGGCTGTGGGGCTTGCCCATGATCCGGTCGTCCAGGACCACGATGGTGTCGGCGGTGAGGATCAGGGCGTCCCCGGGGACCCGGGCCCGGATGGCCAGGGCCTTGGCGGCGCTGACCCGGGCCACCTCCTGCCGGGGGGGCAGGTGGGGGTCCATGGTTTCGTCGATGTCGGCGGTGCGGACGTCAAAGTGCAGGCCCAGCCGGCCCAGCAGCTCCCGCCGCCTGGGGGACTGAGAGCCCAGCACAAGAGGGGTGGATGCTTCCATAGTATCTCCTTGGCAGTCGTCAGTAGTCAGTCATTGGTCACGAGTCATCAGGGCACAGGGTTGCGGAAAACGCAGCCGCCTGTCCGTAGTGGCCGCGCACCCGAGCGGCCATAAAGCCCGCCGTTTTCCACCGGGGGAAAATGGGAATTGAAAATTGAAAATTGAAAATTGAAAATGGCGGAGTTTTCAAATTGCCATTTGAAAA
>DFIE01000129.1 GCA_002372735.1 Clostridiales bacterium UBA3705 | reverse complement strand
TGATGTAGCGGCCGCCCTTGTTGGTTTCTACAACATAGTCGGCCATGTCGCCCACGGCCACGCACCAGCCCTCTTCGTCGTCGCCGCAGCCCTCGTCATAGGTTTTGCGGCTGCGCCGGCAGGAGCAGGGGCTGGCGGCGTACTTGCCCTCATACTTGTCCAGCCAGTGGGAGATATGCTCAATGCTGATGGACTTGTCCTCCATGCGGATGGCCTTCTCCACGGGAATCACGTGCATGCCGATGCCTGCGCCGCCGGGGGGCACCATTTTGGTGACCTTTTCCAGGGGCAGCCGGGTCATGTAGTTGAAGAACATACCCAGCTCCGGATGCTGCTTCATCAGGTCGGGGTTCATGTTGGAGAACTCGCCGCTGCCGGGCACAAACATGGGCACCAGATACTGCTTTTCGTGCTGGGGGTTCTCCCAGTTGTATTCCAGCACGCCGGCCCAGGCCATCCGTTCCAGCTTGGGCTCCAGATCCTGGGCGGGGATGCCGGTGCGCTTGACCATCTCAGCCAGAGTTTTGGGCTTGCGGATGCCGCCGAACTGCAGGGCGATTTCCGCCTCCTCGTCGGTAATCATCAGGGCCAGGGCCCAGTATTCGGGGTCGGTGCGTTCAATTTTTTTCAGACCAAGCTTCTGGGGGATGCGGTCGGTAATCATCTTGCCCAGCTTGGCGATAGGCTCCCGGAAGGGGCCCTCCATCACCTCGGGGGGATAAAAGCCCTCGGTGCGCTCGGTGATTTTGGTAGGATCCATAACTGTACCTCTCTCTCATTTCTGTTGCCGGCGGATACCTTACAGTTCAGTGTACCATATTTCGCCGCCGATTGCAACCGTCAACAGGGAAAAATCAAAGAACCCCTGGCAGCGTACTGCCAGGGGCCCTTTGAGAAAAGAAGAGAAGAAATGAAAAGTACAGCGGTTTGTCGGTCGCTTCAACTTACAGCCATATCATACCGGACAATTGTGACGAAATCATGAATGAATCGAAAACAGAGATTGAACGTTTTGTAAATGGAATCTGACCATATGGGGAATTTTCGCAAATTTTGAAAAAACGGATAGAACTTCCCTCCGGTTTGCGTTATAACAGGTGTAGGGACCTGCAGGAGGTGTGCGCATGGAGGATGCTGAGATTGTTGCCCTGTATTTTGCCCGGCAGGAGGCGGCCATCGCGGCCTCCCAGCAGTGCTACGGGGCATATTGCTACAAAATTGCCATGGGGGTGCTGGCAAATCACGAGGACGCCCAGGAGACCCTTTCGGATACCTGGCTCCACGCCTGGAACGCCATCCCGCCGGAGCGGCCGCCCCGGCTGCGTCCCTTTTTTGCCAAAATCACCCGCAACCTGGCCATTGACCGCTGGCGCAGGCTCCATGCCCAAAAGCGGGGCAGCAGCCTGGAGCTTGCCCTGGAGGAGCTTGCCGAGTGTGCCGGCGGCCCGCCGCTGCCCCAGCAGCAGCTGGAGGACAAGGAGCTGGAGCAGAGCATCCGCCGGTTCCTGGCTGCCTGCGGGCAAAGGGAGCGGGACGTCTTTCTGCGCCGGTATTTCTTCTTTGAGACCACCGAACAGATTGCCCGGCGCTATGGCATCCGCCAGAGCAACGTGCTGAATCTGCTCTCCCGCACAAGGAAAAAGCTGAAGGCACATCTGAAAAAGGAGGGATATCTGCCATGACAGCCTTGGAATTGCTCTCTGCCATCGGGGCAGCCGATGCCGCGGATCTGGAGCACAGCGAGAGGCGCGCGCCCCGCACCCACCGGCTCCGGATGGGGATTCTCATGGCTGCGGCGGTGATCGTGCTGCTGTCCACCACGGTGTTCGGGGTCCCGGCGATCCGGAACGCCCTCTTCGGCCTGCGGACCGGACAGACCTATGTATCCGGCCTTCATGTCCGGGAGGGGAAGCCCGCAGATCCCCGGGAGGGCGCCATGGACGTCTTCCTGGACGTCCGTATGAATCCGGACGCGCCAAAGACCATTGAAACCTGCTATGTCCCCCTGCTGCCCGCCCGGGCCTGGGACCCGATTCCTCTGCAGGTGACAGCCGGGCAGACGCCGTCCTTCCGCAGGGATACCCTGCTGCAGTGGCGGAGCGGGGACGGGTCTTACGTGGTGTTCCGGCAGCACGCGGCACCGGGCTACACCGTGGAGCAGCCCCTGGACTCTGTGTCCACCGGCTTTGACGCGGCCTGGACGGTGGACCAGCTGATGCTGGGCGGCTTTTGGGTGCAGCGCATCACGGTTGCCCCCTCTGTGCTGGAGGCCGGGGGCAGCCGCGCCCAGCGGCCCGGCCTGCAAAAGCTCTACTGGTCGGACGGCGACTATCTGTTCACCATGGAGGTCAACTACGCCATGTCGGAGCAGACCCTGGGGGCAATCCTGGAGAGTATTGCCCCGGTGGAGCGGATCGACAAATACATCACCGTAGAGTCCGTGCCCGCCGTTGTCCTGCCTTTGCCCCGGCTGGGGCTGACCCGGATTCTCTTTCCCGCCTCCGCGCCGGAGGGCTACACCCAAAGCCGGGGGCTGCAATACACAAACGGAGAGTATTTTTTCCTCTGGCTGCAGGGCGAGACCAACCCACCCAGTACCCTGGAGCTGAGCATCGCCCCCCAGGGGAGAAACGACGACATCCGGGAGGATTGGGAGCTCTCCGCCCGGGAGTATGAGAAAACAGCGGCGCAGGCAGGGGGCATGGACGTGACCTGCTACCAGACCGACGCCGCGGCCCAGCTGCTCTGGCACTTTGACGGCGCGGACTATACCATCAAATCCACCGGCCCGGAGAGGCTGCCTGTGGAAGACCTGCTTCAGATTCTGGAGGGCTGCGTCCTCACCCCGGACACGTCCGCCGGTCTGATGCCCTGAGATTGGAGGAACCATGAAACGAACGCTGACTTGTCTGATACTGTCTTTGCTGGTTACGCTGCCGCTGTGCGCCTGCACGCCGGCAGTGCCATCCCCCGCCGCACCCGTGCAGACCCCCGCTGCGCAGACAGACGCGCCGTCAACAGAAGCGGCAATATACACAGAAGCTGCCCCTGGCGGCGATGCCCTTCCGCAGGAGGTCGCCGAGGCCCTCAGACTGGGGCAGCCCGCAATGCTCTGGCAGATTGACCCGGAGGCGTCCCTGGACGGTACAGGGACCACCTGGTCCTATGCGCCCCTGGACTGCCGCACCCTGTGGCCGGAGCTTCAGGCGGCACTGTTTCCGGACGCGGAGGAATCGTCCGCCGAAACCGAGGCCGGGCAGACCCGGGTCGTGCTGACCCGGGGGGACACAGAGATCCGGGTTGAGGTGTCCGCCAACTGGCTGTCCCTTGAGGGGCTGGGGCAGGACGACGCCCCCGCCCTGGCGGAGCAGCTTGCCGCCTGGCTGACAGACCCCTCGGGCTTCACCCTGCAGCAGGTTCCCCCGGATTCTGATGAGGGGGAGAGCCTGTGCTATGCCTTCTTTGCCCAGGGGGTCAAGGTGGACACCCAACCCTTTGACCTGACCATGGGCAGCGCCCTGCGCGTTCTGGACGGGGCAATTACCCTGGAATATCCCCTCCGGCTGGGCGCCGCCCTGCAGACCGACGACCTGGCCTCCGCCTTCTCTATGGAGGAGGCAAAGCTCCTGGCGAGCCTGCAGCTGCAGGCCAACCCCTTTCCCTGGGTCTGTGTTCTGGAGGACTATGAGCCGATCCTGGCCATTGACGCCGAAAACGGCAGGCTCGTTCCCGCCTGGCGCTTTATAGGCAGATTCTGGGAGCTTGGGGACTCCGGCTTCCGGCACGGCATGGATTTCACCGTCAACGCCCTCACCGGCCAGGTGATCCGCTTCGGGTGATTGCCATGCTTCGGTTCTATCTGAAAAAGCTCCTCCGCTGCCCGGCAACCTATCTGGGGGCACTGGCGCTGTTTGCCTCAATGGTGCTCAGCATTGCGCCGTTTCCGTTTCCTCACTGCTGGCCTCTGTATCTGTTCCAGTATGCCACCTATATCGGCGTGACAAACTATTTCCTCCCCGTGGCCGCGGCGCTGCCGATCTGCTATGTGCGCCATGCCCTGCAGTCCGGCGGGGCCTGGCAGTTCCCCATGATGCACACCTCGCCCCTGCGCTACACCCTGGGCGGCCTGGTTGCTGCCCTGGTCTCCGGCGCGGTGACGGCGCTTATCAGTCTTTTGCTGTTCTTTCTGTTCACAGTGCTGACCATGCCGGGGCCGATTTCCTTTTACACCTCGCTGCACAACGGCGTCACCCCGTTCAATATGCAGCTCTCCGGCCGGGGACAGTTCCTGTTCCGCGCCGCGGTCTTTCTGACCAACGGGGCCATGTGGGCGGCAGTGGCCTACGGGGCCTCCGCCTTCGTGTCCAATCAGTATCTCTGCGCGGCGGTGCCCTTTGCAGCGCTCATCGGGCTGAGTCTCCCGGCCCAGGCACTGCGCTTATACTTTCTGGACCCCTGCCAGCTGCAGATAGAGAGCAACGTCATTTACGGCCCGGACGGCGGCGTGTCGTTTTTGACCGTCTACACCCTGGCAGTGGTGGTGCTCTGCGGCCTGCTGTTCTATCTCCGCCTGCAAAGGAGGCTGCAAAATGGCTGAGCTGCTTTCCGTCGTGTCCATCAGCCTGCGCAGGCTGCTCGGCAGGCCCCGCACCGCGGCGGCGCTGCTGCTTGGAGCGGGCAGCCTGCTGGCGCTGCTTCAAGACGTGCCGGCATATTTGCAGCAGAACGACCTGACCCTGCAGGCTGCCGAGCCCTTTCTGCTGCTGACCGTGAGCCGCCTGCCCCAGCTGCTGCTGGTAACGGCCTTTTTGCTTGCGTGCGCAGACGCGCCCTTTTTCCGTGAGGGGATGGCACTCGTCCTCGTGCGGACGGATAAATGCCGGTGGCTCAGCGCCCAGATCCTGGCGGTGTTTGCCGCTGCCGCCCTCTGGCTGTGCGCTGTGCTGGGGCTTTCGGTGCTGTGGTTTCTGCCCCGGGTGTCCTTTTCCGGGCAATGGAGCGCTTTTATGAAAACCGCCGCACGGCTTGGACGTGCCGGTGCGGCGGTGGGGCTGCGGGGGGTAGAGGCCGATATGGAGCTGCTGCAGGGCGGCGGGCCCTGGCTGGTTTTTGCGGTGAGTTATTTGTATAATCTTCTGCTGTTCGGCTTCTGCGGCGTCTGGGCGGTCATGCTGAATCTGCACACCAGGCACAGCTGGGCCGGCCTGCTTACCGTGGCCTTCTGTGCGCTGCGGCTTGCCCTGGAGAGCCTGTCTGCCGCCCCGGCCCTGCGGTGGATCTCTCCCATGAGTCTCACGGATCTGCGGGCGCGGGAGCTGAGCGTCGGCAACCTGGCGTATACGGTTTTGTTTTTTGCGGGGCACATTGCACTGCTGTGGGCCCTGTCCTGCCGCCGGCTTCGGCGGGCGGAAACGCTTTGGAGGCAATGAGATGCGCCCTGTGTTAGGCGGCCTGCCGCTGCTGATTGAGCTGAGCAGCCCGCTAGAGATTATTCGATATCTGCTGCTCACCTGCTTTTTCAATGTGCTGGCAGGGGCTCCGGCGGCAAGAGAGGTGGCAAGGCCAAACCAATTTGCCCTGGTGCGGGCCGGCTGGCGGCGCTGGTGGCGGCGGCAGCTTTTCAGGATTCTCGGCGTCAACACGCTGTTCGGGCTTGCGCCGCTGCCGCTGGTGTTTGCGCTGTTTCCCCAATTCTCCCGGGCAGAGCTGCTGTGGGACTGGGCGCTGTGGCTGCCCTGTATGCTGGCCTGTGCCGCGCTGCAAACGCTGCTCATCGGCCTGCTTCAAAACGCACAGGCCGGCCTTGTGGTGATGCTGCTCTGGCAGCTCTGCTCGGTGTTCTGCTCGGTCACCATGAGCAGCGCTCTGGTGGGGAACAGGATGCTTCTGTTCATCGGCAACTGGGGCTGCTATCTGCGCACCCGCCAAGCCGGCGAGCCCTTCGGCTTTCAGCTGCCCGTGGGCCTTGGACTGAGCCTGCTGACCATTGCCGTAACGGTATTCTTTGGCTGGCGGATTGTGCGCAGCCGCAACAGAAGGGAGTAAAGCATGGAAATCATCCGACTGGAACAAGTGACAAAGGTATTTCAGGGGAGAGTTGTCCTGCAGCCCACGGATCTGCGCCTGGAGGCCGGCAAAATCTACGGCTTCATCGGCAGAAACGGCTCCGGCAAGACGGTGCTCTTCAAGCTGATTTGCGGCCTGCTGGTGCCTACTGCCGGCACGGTGACCGTCCAGGGAAAGCAGCTGGGCAAAGACTGCGATTTTGCCCCGGACGTAGGGGTACTGATTGAGACCCCGGGCTTTATCCCCTATGAGTCCGGCTATCGGAATCTGTGGGATCTGGCGGCTATCCGTCACAAAATCACGCCGGACCAGGTCCGCCGGGCAATCCGGGCGGTGGGCCTGGACGACCGGGACAAAAAGTGGGTGGGCAAGTACTCCCTGGGGATGCGCCAACGCCTGGGCCTGGCCCAGGCCCTGATGGAGGAGCCCGAGCTCCTGATTCTGGACGAGCCCATGAACGGCCTGGACCGGGCCGGGGTGGAGCAGATGCGTACCCTGTTCTCTGCCCTGCGCAGCCGGGGCAGGACGATTCTCCTGGCCTCTCACGCGGCGGAGGATATTGACCTGCTCTGTGACCGGGTTTACGAGCTGGACAGCGGGGTGCTGACCCCGCGCCCAGACAGCCTCCGCCCGGAGAACTCCCCGGAATGAGAGAAGCTTCGCCTCCGAGACTGGGCGAAGCCCAATCTCACTGGGCGTCAGCGGAATATCACTGCGCAGCAATATCACTCGCCGAAGGCGAATATCACTGAAAAGACATTTTTATCTCATAACAAGTGTGTTTCTTTCAAGGGAAGCAGCCTTTTGACCTGCTAATCGGTTCGAGCCTTCTGCGTGCTCTTACCGATCAAGTGATATTGCGCCTGCGGCGCAGTGAGATTGATCCTACGGATCAGTGATATTTTGTGGCAGAGCCGTAAAGTGAGATTATATTCGCCTCCAAAACTGCACGCAGTGCAATATCACTCGCAAAGAGAATATCACTGCGCAGCAATATCACTCGCCGAAGGCGAATATAACTGAAAAGACACTCTTGTCTTACGACAAGAGTGTCTTTTCATGGTGACCCGTACGGGACTCGAACCCATGTTACCGCCGTGAAAGGGCGGTGTCTTAACCACTTGACCAACGGGCCTGGTAGCGGCAATCTGACTCGAACAGATGACAACACGGGTATGAACCGGGTGCTCTACCAACTGAGCTATGCCGCCATGGATACACCGCCCGGAGCGATAACCGGCCCCGAACAGCATGAGAATTATACAGGAAAAACCACTGTTTGTCAAGCATTATTTTTCTTTTTCACGGATTTTGCGTCGCCATTGCCATACTCCCTTGACGCCGCTGGGGCAGGGGAGTATAATAAACCCGTATTATGCGGTTTTTTGTCCGCACTGAGAGGAGAGAAAAACATGCCAACACCTGAAGAGATCTATTCCGCCCTGGCTGTCAGGGGCTTTTCCACTGCCGGCGGCCGATGCTTCGGCACCTGGCGCAACTACGCAGTCTGTTTCACAAGATATGCCGCCTCCACCTATACGGCGTGCGTGGCGGTCCGGCCTGAAAAGGCCTCCGGCGCCCTGCGCAAGACCCTGCGTACCGCCATCAAGGGCTCTGGGCTGAAGAATCTGGACATCCAGCAGGTCAACCAAAACTTTGTGGTCGCCACCATCGGTTTCCCCAAGGACGAGGCGCCGGATGCCCGGCTGAGCTCCTGTATGGATTGCCTGACCGGTGTGCTGCGGGCCAACGGGATGCCCCCGGCGGATACCTGCATCCTCTCCGGCGCCCCCCATCCTGACAGCCTGTGCCTCACAGCCCTGGGCAACTTTGTCAGCTTCCAGCCTGTGAGCAGCACAGCCCTGCGCAGCCAGAGTGCCGCCATCCAGCAAAGGGTGGAGGAAAACGAAAACAACGGCAGCCGGGCCCTGGGCCTGATCGGCGCCCTTCTGGGCATGCTGGTGGGCGTGGCGGCAAACCTGCTGACCATTATCGGCATCCAGCGGATCTATGCCTTTGCCTTTGCGCTGGTGCCCGTTGCGGCCATGTTCGGCTACAAGCTCTTCAAGGGCAAGATGGACAAGGGCGCGGTGATCACTGTGCTGGCTGTCAGCGTCCTGGCGGTGCCCCTGATGCTCTATCTGGAGTATGCGATCTACCTCATGAAGGACGGCGGCGCGGCCCTGGGCGACGCGCTCAGCTATGTGGCGGCCCTGTTCACAGACCCCGGCTTCCTGTCCGATGTGGCAACCGAGCTGCTGCAGCTGTTGGTGTTTATGGCCCTGGGGGTGTTTGTGGCCTGGCGGTTCCTCAGCAGCCAGACCAACCGCACCCAGCTGGGCAGCGCCATGGCCCAGCAGGAGAGTATGCGCCCCAACCCCAACTACACCGGCTACCAGACCCCGCTGAACCCCGAGGAATAATCCCCGGCAGCAAAAAAGCGCTCCGTTTTTCGGAGCGCTTTTTTGCTGCCTAAACCACTGCGGCGTACAGGGCGTTTTTGGCAATGCCGGTTTCGGCGGCCACCTGGCGCACGGCGTCTTTCTTGCTCATGCCTCCGGCGGTGAGCTCCTGCACCAGGGCTGCGGCCTGGTCCAGGCTGACCTCCGGTGCGGCGGCAGGGGCTGCGCCCCCCAGCACCAGGACGTACTCGCCCCGGGGCTCGTTGGCCCGGTAATACGCCGCGGCCTGCCCAAGGGGCATGCGCAGAATCTCCTCGTGGAGCTTGGTCAGCTCCCGGCAAAGGCTGACGGGACGATCCGGACCCAGGGCCCGGGCCAGCTCCTCCAAGGTCTCCCGCAGCCGGTGGGGCGCCTCGTAGACAATGGCGGTGCGCTCCTCCCGGGCCAGGGCCTCCAGTCGCTGGCGGCGTTCCTTCTTCTGGGTGGGCAAAAAGCCCTCAAACACAAACCGCCGGGTGGCCAGTGCAGATACGCTCAGCGCCGTAATGGCGGCGCAGGGCCCCGGCAGGGCACACACCGGCACCCCGGCCCCGGCGCACAGGCGCACCAGATCCTCCCCGGGGTCGGAGATGGCGGGGCAGCCTGCGTCTGTCACCAGGGCGCAGGTCTCCCCGGCCTGTAGCCGGGCGAGAATTTTCGGGCCGCTTTCGGCCTTGTTGTGCTCGTGATAGCTGACCAGCGTTTTTTTCAGTCCCAGGTGGTTCAGCAGCTTTAGCGAGACCCGGGTGTCCTCAGCGGCAATGAAATCCGCCTCGGCCAGGGTTTGTACACAGCGCTGGGAGATATCCCCCAGGTTGCCGATGGGGGTGGGGACCAGGTAGAGCGTTCCGTTCATGATGTTTCCTCCTCTGGGGCAGCCATGTGATAAATCTCAAGATATTCCTCTGTGGGGCTGCCATCAGCCCGGCGCAGCACCAGGGGGGCCTGGCAGCGCAAAGACGGCCTGCCGCCCCGTACGGCCTGCACCAGCACCATGGCAGGCAGGCTGCCGGGCCGGTGGCAGACCAGCTGCAGCTGCTTGGGCTCCAGATCATGGGCGCGCAGGGCGCACAGCAGATCTGTCAGCCGCTCCGGCCGGTGGACCATCCACAGGCTGCCCCCGGTGGGCAGCAGCCAGGCTGCTGCCAGGACTACATCCTCCAGGGTGCAGCACAGCTCCGTCCGGGCAATGGCCATGGCGGGGTCGCCTGCGGCAAAGCCGGCGCCCACGGGGTAATAGGGCGGGTTGCACACCACATGGCGGAAGCTCCCCGGCTGCAGCAGGGTGCGGATCTGCCGCACATCCCCCTGCAGGGGTGTCAGCTGTGCGCCCAGCCGGTTCCGGGCCGCAGACTGCTCCATCAGCGCCACCGCCTGGGGCTGAAGCTCCAGGGCGGTGATGTGCAGGGTGGGGTCGGCGGCCAGCAGCAGCAGACTCAGCGCCCCGCCCCCGGCGCACAGGTCACACACCCGGGCCCGGGGCTCCACCCGGACAAAATGGGCCAGCACCATGGCGTCGGTGCCCAGGCGAAACACCTGCTGTGACTGCAGCAGGGCCAGATCACGCCGGAGAAATTCAGCTTCCATGGCATTCCTTTCTGTAGCAAAAGGGCCTGTGCCAAGGCACAGACCCTTTTGTTACAACAAGACTTAGAGCTCGATTGCCTCAACAGGGCAAGCGCTGGCGCAGGAGCCGCACTCGATGCACTGCTCAGCGTCGATTTCGTACTTGTCTTCGCCCTCGGAGATGATGCCCAGGGGGCAGGTATCGGCACAGGTGCCGCACTTGACGCAAGCGTCGGTAATGGTATAAGCCATGATTCTTCCTCCTTGTATGAAGTGTGGTTGCTGTTGTTGCGCTTATATTCTAGCACGTTTTTGAAAAAATGCAATGGGGTTTTCGGGAAAAACGAAAAATTTTCGCAATTCGTTTATTTCCTCCTGCAGCCGGCCATACTCCGGTGTGAAATCAATGCCCCGTCGGAGGATGAAATGCGAAAACCGATTCTCACCGAGCCGGTGCGCCGGCTCTTTGTCCGGGCCGGCGCGCTGTGTGCCGGCCGGGGCGGGACGCTGCTGGCGCCGGAGGATCTGCTCCGGGCGCTGCTGGAGCGGCCGGACATGCCGCCGGCCCTGGCAGCGCTCTGCCCCGGCCCGCCCCCGGGGGATCCGGGGCGGTGCGCGGGGCTCTCACCGGCGCTGCGCCGGCTGCTGCGCCGGGCGGCCGGCAGAGAGGTCCTGCTGGATGCGCCTGCCCTGGTTCGCCTTTTGCTGCAAGACCCTGCGGTCCGGGCCCTGGTGCCTGGGCCGTCTCGGGCCAGGCTTTTGCGCTGGCGCCCACAACCCATACAGGAGGAAGTACCGTTGCGACTATTGGAACAATTTGCCCTGGAGCTCAGCCGGGACTGCCCCCGGCAGGACCCGTTTTTGGGCCGCCGGGCGGAGCTGGAGGAGATGATTCGGATCCTTTGCCGGAAGCAGAAGAACAACCCTGCCCTCATCGGCCCGCCCGGGGTGGGGAAGACCGCCCTGGTGGAGGCTCTGGCCCTGCGGATCTGCCGGGGCCTGGTGCCGCCCCAGCTGGCGGGCAAGCGGCTGTTCAGTCTCAATCTGGCCAGTCTGCTTGCCGGCACCAAGTACCGGGGGGAGTTTGAGGAGCGGGTCCGGGATCTGCTGGCGGAGATCCGCCGGGCAGGCAACGTGATTCTCTTTGTGGACGAGCTGCACACCATTGTGGGGGCCGGCGCCGCGGAGGGGGCCATTGACGCCTCCAACCTGTTCAAGCCCGCGCTCAGCCGCTCAGAGCTTCAGCTCATCGGAGCTACCACCCCGGAGGAGTATCGCAGGCACATTGAACCCGACGGGGCCCTGAGCCGCCGCTTCCGTCCCCTGCGCCTGGAGGAGCCCACCCGGGCCGAGACCCTGGAAATCCTCCGGGGGCTGCGCCCGGGGCTGGAGGCGCACCACCGGGTGCGGATCACAGATCCTGCCCTGGAGGCAGCGGTAGGGCTCTCGGTGCGATATCTGCCGGCCCAGTACCTGCCGGATAAGGCCATCGACCTGGTGGATGAGGCTGCCTCCGCCGCCGGGCTCACCGGCTCTGCCGCTCAGGTGGGGGCAGGGGACATTGCCCTGCGGCTCCAGGCCCGGACGGGGATCCCCGCGGGAGAGCTCACCGGGGCTGAGCGCTCGGGTCTTATAGGGCTGGAGGAAGCCCTGGCCCGCAGGGTGGCGGGGCAGACGGAGGCCCTTGCGGCGGTGGCCGCCGCGGTGCGCCGGGGCAGGGCCGGGCTGGCCGGGCCCGACCGACCTGTGGCGGCCATTTTGCTCTGCGGGCCCACGGGAGTGGGGAAGACCGCCCTGTGCCGGGCCCTGGGGGAGCTGGTCTTTCACAGGCGCGACAGCGTGATCCGCCTGGATATGTCTGAGTACGCCGAGCCCCATGCGGTTTCCCGCCTGCTGGGGGCGCCCCCGGGCTACGTGGGCCACGGCCAGGGGGGACAGCTCACCGAGCCGGTGCGCCGCTCGCCCTACAGCCTGGTGCTGCTGGACGAGCTGGAAAAGGCCCACCGGGAGGTCTGGGCCCTGCTGCTCCAGCTGCTGGAGGAGGGCCGCCTGACCGATGCCCAGGGCCGGGTGGCAGATTTCCGCAACACCCTGGTGGTCATGACCACCAACGCCGGCGTCACCGGGGCCGGGGCAGGCTTTGCCCGGCAGGGGAATGCCGACCCCCTGGAGCAGCGGCTGGAGCGCTGGTTCCCGCCGGAGCTGCTCAGCCGGCTGGATGCGGTGGCCCAGCTGCGCCCTCTGAACCTGGAGGCTCTGACCCAGGTGGCCCGGCAGCAGCTGGGGCTGACACTGGACCGGGCCAGCCAGGCAGGGCTGCAGGTGGAGCTGGCGGGGGACGTGACCGCCCTGCTGGCGGCGAAGAGTCTGCACCACCCCGCCGGGGCACGCCAGGTCCGCCGCCTGGTGCAGAACCTGGTGGAGGACCCCCTTGCCCGGCTGCTGCTGACCCGGCCGGATCTGCATCAGGTCCGGCTGGAGTGCCGGGGTGACCGCCTGGTCCTCCTTACCCCGGCGGAGACCCCTGCTGTCTCATAAAAAAACCGCCGCGCCCGGCGGGGGCGCGGCGGGGGAGTGCTCAGCCGATGGATTCGGTGCGCATCAGGTAGCGGACGTTCTCGCCCTCCCGGGCGGCCTCTGCCACCGCCTGGAGACGATCCAGCAGGGGCAGCAACTGATCCTGGCCCAGGTTGGTGAGCTTGGAAATGCCCTCCTCATCCAGGGTGTGCAGCCCGTCTGCAAGCTGGGCGGCACCCTCTGCCAGCTGATGCACGCCGTCCAGCAGCTCCGGCATATTGGACCGGAGGGTGGAGGTGCCGTCCGCAAGCTGGGCGGCCCCGGCCCGCAGGGCGTCGGCGCCATCCTTCACCTGGGCGGCGCCGCTGCTGAGCTCCTTAGCCCCCAGGGAGGCCTGGTTTACCCCGGCGGTGTAGGCCTGCACCCCAAGGTAGAAGGCGTTGTAGCTGTCCAGAGAGGTTTTCAGCGCCATGACGGACCGGGCGCCCTCTGAAGCGGCGGCCAGCTTTGCCTGCACGGCGTCGCTTTCCATGTTGTCGGCAATCAGCTTGGCAATCTGGGCCTCGGTGTTGTCGGCAATCAGCTGCTGCACCTGGTCAGACACCATTTGGGCCTCCAGCTGGTCGGCGATGAGCGCCTGCACCTGGTCAGTGGCCATCTGGGCCTCCTGGGCGGCGGCAATCTGCGCCTGCACGGCTTCAGACCCCAGCTGGGCGGTGAGGGCGGCTTGTACGGCGGCCTGGGTTTCCTCATCTACCAGCCCGGCCTCCACAGCCGCGTTGTAATCCTGGGCGCTCATGCCGGTGGCGGCCTGGATTACCTGCTCGGTGACCTGGGCCTCCACGGCCTCGGCCACTTGCTGGTTCACCTGGGCCCGGACGGCCTCGGTTACCTGCTCTTGCACCTGGGCCCGGACGGCCTCAGTGACCCCGGCCCGGACGGTGTCTCGCTGGGCCTCCACCGCAGCGGTGACCTGCTGCAGTGCCTGGGCGTAGACCGCCTGGCTGTCCAGCGAGGCGATAACCCCGTTCAGCACCGAGGCATAGTTGCCGATGGTCAGGGTGGAGACCTGCAGCCCTGCGGCGGCAAGCTGGGTGTTGGCGGCACTGAGCAGGGAGTTGAACACCTGGGCAGCGCCGGCGTTCAGATCGCTGCTCTTGCCGGCCAGGGTGCTCAGCCCGGCGGACAGGCTGTCCGCCCCACTCTGCAGGGTGGCGGCGCCAGCGTCCAGCTGGGCAGCCCCGTCCGCGACGGAATTGGCGCCGTCGGCAATCTGGTTCACGCCGGATTCCAGCTGGCCGGACTTCTCCTCCAGGGTGTCCAGCCCCTGGGAGAGCTGGTCGGCCCCGTCCAGCAGCTGGGCCATCCCGTCAGAGAGCTGCTCCAGCTGGGCCTTCAGCTCGTCGGTGCTGGTCAGCCGGTCCGGGTCAATGGCGGTGAACAGCTCCTTGGTGATGACGCACAGGCTCATATCCAGCTGGAAGTCTGTGACGTCTGCGGTGATTTCCACCTCAGAGGGGATAGACAGCGTTTCCTCCTCCACGTCCAGGGCCTCGGCCAGGCCGGGCATGGCCACGCCCAGCACCACCACCCGGCTGCCGTCGTTTACCACCTTGCCGTGGCTGACGCGGACGTTGGAAAAGCGGGCATCGTCCAGGATCAGACCGGTCAGCACCGCATAGGGCTGGGGCAGCTCCACGCTGCCATTCTCCAGCCGGGCGGTGAAGGTCTCCTCAGTGGTGTAGGCATAGCGGATGCTGACCTTGCCGGACTGGCCGGCCAGCTGCTCCGGCCGGACGTCCTTGCCGTCGAGGGTGTAGGTGATCTCCGTCTGCACAGGGCAGTCGGCATCCACCGTCTCCTCGCCGGCCATAACCTTATTCACCTCACCCCGGGCGTCTGCAAAGACGTAGAGGGTGTCGGGCTCCCGGGACGCCGTTTGGTCGGGGGTCTCCGGGTCATCACGCCGGGCGGACACGACGGGGGCGGCGGGCTCCGTATGGGGCAGGGCCGCAGCAGCCATGGCGCCGCAGCCGCAGATCAGGCACAGGCTCAAGCCCAGTGCCAGCAATTTTTTCAAGGTAATCTTCATAACAAAAACCTCCTCAATTCTCTTTTATGCCCCAGGTGGTTTTGCGGATCAGAGGATCGCACAGCATCAGCAGGGCGGGCAGGATCAAAACAACACAGAACATACTGATAATGGCACCCCGTGCCATCAGCGCGCACATGGAGGAGATCATATCGATCTCAGAGTACAATGCCACACCGAAGGTGGCGGCAAACAGGCCCAGCCCGGACACCAGGATCGAGGGGATGGAGGTGGCCAGCGCGGTCTCAACAGCCTGGACTCTGGAGCGGCCGCTCCGGCGCTCCTGCTTGTAGCGGGTGGTCATCAAAATGGCGTAGTCCACCGTGGCGCCCAGCTGAATGGTGGAAATGCAGATCGGGGCGATAAAGGGCAGGCGCACACCGGTGTAGTGGGGCAGGCCCAGGTTGATAAAGATGGCAAGCTCAATCACGGCAATCAGGATAAAGGGCAGGCTGATGCTCTTTTCCACCACCGCGATGATCAGGAAAATGGCCAGGATGGACACCAGGTTCACCACCTGGAAGTCGTGGTCGGTGGTCTCAATCATATCCTTGGTGCAGGGGGCCTCGCCGATGAGCATTCCCTGGGGGTCATACTGCTTTAAAATGGCATTCAGCTCATCGATTTGCTGGTTCACTGTGTCGCTGGCCACCGGGTACTCGGAGTTGATCAGCATCAGCTCCCAGCTTCCGGACCGGAGCTTGGCGGTGATGGAATCGGGCAGGAACTCCACGGGGACGTTTTCGCCCACCACGGTCTCCAGGCCCAGTACATACTTCACGCCGTCCACCTGTTCCATATCCCGGCACATGGCCCGTTTTTGGTCCGCCGACAGTTCGCTGCGCACCAGCAGCATGTGGGTGGAGGCCACGCCGAACTCGTCAGAGAGCTTGTGGTTTGCGGTGACCACCGGCAGCTGCTGGGGCAGGGCAGCGCCCATGTCGTAGTAGACCTCCCGGTTGGTCTGCCGGTAGCCGTAATAGGCGGGAGGCACCAGCACCAGCATCAAAACCAGAAACACCGGGAAGATTTTGACCAGACCCTTGGCCGCCCGGCTCATATCGGGGATGAGCGGCCTGTGGTGCATGGCCTGCAGGGGCTTATCCAGCACCAGAATCAGCGCCGGCAGCACCGTCACGCAGCCGATCACGCCCAGCAGCACGCCCTTTGCCATCACCAGGCCCAGGTCTCTGCCCAGGGTAAAGGACATGAAGCACAAGGCGATAAACCCGGCAATGGTGGTGATCGAGCTGCCCACCACAGAGGTGAGCGTCTGGGTGATGGCCCCGGCCATGGCGGCCTTGTGGTCGTCGGTGTGGCGGCAGTTTTCATTGTAGCTGTGCCACAGGAAGATGGAGTAGTCCATGGTCACGGCCAGCTGCAGCACCGCGGACAGGGCCTTGGTGATGTAGGAGATCTCTCCCAGGAAGAAGTTGGTGCCCAGATTCAGCAGGATCATGGCCCCAATGGAGGCCAGAAACACCAGTGGCACCAGCCAGTTGTCCAGCAGCAGCATCATGGCGGCCAGTGCCAGGGCCACGGCAATGCCCACGTAAATGGGCTCCTCCTGCTCACACAGATCCTTCAGATCTGTGACCAGGGCGGACATGCCGGATAAAAAGCACTGCGTGCCTGCCCGGGCCCGGATTTCCCGGATGGCCTCCATGGTCTCGTCAGCAGAGGTGGAGCTGTCAAAGAAGATGGCCATCATGGTGGCGTTGTCGGTGTTGAACTCCTTGTACAGCCGGTCGGGCAGCAGCTCCATGGGCACGGAGGGGTCCAGCACGCTGTCGTACCAGATGACCGAATCCACGTGTTCCACCTGCTCCACCCGGCCCTTCAGTGCAGACACCTGGTCTGCCGGCATATCCTCCACAATCAAAAAGGCGAAGGCGCCCTTGCCAAACTCCTCCATCAGGATGTCCTGGCCCTGTACGGTCTCCATCTCCTGGGGCAGGTAGGTGAGCATATCGTAGTTGATGTGGGTGTTCAGCATGCCCAGCACAGCGGGCACCAGCAGCACCAGCGTCAAAATTAAAATCGGGATCCGCAGCTTCACGATCCCCTTGGAAAAACGCATATCCATCGTTCCTTTCTTGGCTCATTTTTATTGCATACACAAAATACGGGATTTACCCGGAAAATAAAATAGACAAAACCCCTGCCGGCGTCACAAATTCAGACACCGGCGGGGTTTTGCCTAGCTTGTCCGGCCTGCTTTCGGTGAAAACAGGCTGCCGTGAGATTTTTCTTTGCAAACAGACAGGGATATGGTATAATGGCCACAGAAACAAAACCGGACGGAGGCGTCTATCATGGAACAGAATCTTGCCCGGGACAGAGGGCATGTGTGGTACTTTGACCTGCTGCGTTTGTTTGCCCTGACCTGTGTCATTCTGACACACGCGGCCTCCGGCCCCCTGCGGGGGGCGCGGAATTTGGGCTGGGGTGTGCTGGCGGGCATGACCAGCCTGGCCTTTACCGCAGTACCCCTGTTTTTTATGATGTCCGGCAGTCTGCTGCTCTCCGGGCCGAAGACCCTGGACCTGCGGGTGCTGTTTCGCAAGCGGCTGCCCAAGCTCCTGGTCCCGCTGGCCTGTTGGACGGTGGTTGCGGCCCTGTGGCTTACCTGCCGGGAGCGCGGCAGCCTGGCCGCGGCAGCGAAGCTGGCGCTGTCCGGCGTCAGCGGGCCGGTGTATGTCCATTTTTGGTATTTGTATACCCTGGCGGCCATGTATGTACTCTCTCCGCTGCTGTACCGATTGGTGCACAGCCTTGACCGTACCGGAGAGCGGTATCTGCTTGGGATGATAGGGGCGGTGACCCTGCTGGAGATGGTCAAGGCGCTGGTGCCTGCCGCATGGCTGCCCTATCTCAGCCTGGATCTGGCGGAGGAGCTGAAGCTGCTGCAGGGCCACCTGTTCAGTTTTCTGCTGGGGTATTATCTGGCTCGGTTCAAGCGGCGGGTGCCCAATGCTCTGCTGCTGGGCGCAGCGGGCCTGCTGCTGGCGGTGATTACCCTGGGTACCTGGTGGAAAACCAAGCAGGCTGGGGTCTACACGGCAGTGTTTCAAAGGCAGAGCGGGGGATATGAGCTGCTGCTGGCGGCCTGCCTGTTCCTGCTGGCCAAGCAAAATCTGGACCGGCCTGTGGCGCTGCTGCGCCGGCTGGGAGTGGTGGAGCTGTCCATGCCCATCTATCTCAGCCACAATCTGCTGCTCAGCCTGGCAGGGAGCCTGGGCCTGGCCCCGAGGAATCTGGGCGGAGTCCTGGCGGCCACGGCCGGGATCCTGGTGGTCAGCTGGCTGCTGAGCAAAACCCTGTGCACGGTACCGTGGGTCTGCTATGCGGTGTCGGGGATGCCTTTTTCCCGGGCGCGCAAAACCTGCAGTTGGCTGGCTATGGGCAAAAACTCCGGGCAGGGCAGCCCGTAAAGGGGCGCCGGCCCAGAATGCTTTGCAGATTTTTACAAAAATACTTGCAAAGCGGAGGTAATTATAGTATACTGTAGGAGTGAAAAGGCGAGATTCCGCATTTTGTATATTTTTTTCGTTTGGAGGAAACATATATGGCAACCATTACCGCAGGCGATTTCAGAAACGGTAAAACCTTTGAGATGGACGGCAAGATCTTCCAAGTCGTGGAGTTCCAGCACGTCAAGCCCGG
>DFIE01000153.1:42797-42917 GCA_002372735.1 Clostridiales bacterium UBA3705 | reverse complement strand
CCTCGGCGGGGCCTTCCTCCTCGGCAGGGCCTTCTTCCTCGGCAGGGCCTTCCTCCTCGGCAGGGGTCTCTTCCTCGGCAGGGGCCTCTTCCTCGGCAGGAGTCTCTTCCTCGGCAGGGG
>DFIE01000153.1:19160-42742 GCA_002372735.1 Clostridiales bacterium UBA3705 | reverse complement strand
CTTCCTCGGCAGGGGCCTTCTCCTCAGCGGGGGCTTTCTCCTCAGCGGGAGCCTTCTCCTCGGCGGCCTCGGTCACCGCGGGGAAGCAGGGCCGCTGGCCCTCCGCCCGGCACAAGGCCACGTCCAGGGCAAAGCGGAAGTCCTTGTTTTTCAGGGCAAAGTTGGCGGACTCCACTGCGCTGTCAAAGGCCACGGTGTCCCCGTCGGCAAAGAGGGTACACTCCACCGGGATCAGCTCTCCCTCCACCATGGGCAGGGGCAGCAGGGGCAGCAGCTCGCTGCGGTCGCTGACCAGGCGGGCGGACAGGGCGGCATCTTTGTTGGTAAAGAAGCCGGCCATGGCGTGGGTCGGGGTCAAAAACAGAACGGCGTGGAGCCCCGCGGCCTCCAGGCAGGAGGCGTAGAGCACCGCCAGATCCAGGCAGGTGCCCTGGCGTACCTCGGGCTGAAGCACCCGGTGGGGCAGGCGGATGGACTGCCCGCCCTCAAAGGAGGCAGGCGGGGCCATATAGTGCAGGGCCTGGCGCTGCAGGGCCTGGAAGATCCATTTGGCCTGGCGGCGGACCTCCTCGGCGCTTTCGGCAAAATAATTGATCATCCTGCCGCCCTCGGCGTTGGCCAGCTCCCCGGCCTGCTGCAGCACGGCAGCCACCAGGGGATCCCCCGGCTGGAGGAAGCAGGCCAGGCTCTCCGGGGCATTGCGGCTGTCCCAGCAGGTGTAGGGCTGCAGGCGCAGATGGAACTGCTCCTGGCAGAGCACCCGGTCGGGCTCGTCTACAGACAGCAGCTGCACGTTCACAGTGGCGTCGCGGCCGAGATCCATCTCACGGCGATAGAAGGTGTCGTTGAGCTGGAGGGGCATGGAAAAGCCCGTCTCCCCAAAGGTGACGGTGGTAAAAAACTCGGTAAGGAAGGCCGGCTCAGAGCTGACGTGCAGCCGCACGGTTTCGCCCTTGGGCCCGGAGATGGAGAAGTCCTCCAGCAGCGGCTTGCCGGCGTGGATGAGGGCGTAGTTGACCTCTTGGGTGGGCTTGGCGTGGATGGAAAACAACAAGACAGAACCCCCTATCGTCAGGATTTATCAGGTGTAATATTTTTCGTAGATGGCGTCCAGCTCGTCCAGCTCGTTCAGCAGGGGGCCCCCGCCGGGGGTCTCCTTTTGGGGCTGGGCGGCCTGGGCCTGCTGGGCGCCGCCGGCAGGCAGGCTGGCCACCAGGGCGGCCAGCAGGTTGGGATCCAGGGCAGGCCCGGTCTGGGCGGGCTGCTTGGGCTCCAGATGGTCCAGGGCGTCCTCGGCCAGAACCATCCAGGATGTGGGCGAGGCCCGGCTGACCATGGAGTTTTTGCGCAGCAGCAGCATGGCTCCCCGCAGATCCGCCAGCTCATAGTAGTTGAGCCCCTCGGTCTTCTCGGCCAGGTAGTGGCTGGTCATGGGGTCGTCCATCTGGGCCAGCTCCTGCTCAAAGTAGGCGGTGCGGGCGTTCAGATCCGGCAGGGTGACGTACACCGCGGTAAACATCTCCCGCAGCTCGCCCTTCAGCTGGGCGGGGCTGTCGGCGGGGATGCCCACCACCAGGCTGGCGTCGGCCTCGGCGGCCTCGTCAATCAGCTCGGCCAGCTCCACGTGGTCGGCCAGGCATTCAATGTGGTCTACCAGCAGCACGGCGGCCTTTTCCAGGCAGACCCGGGCCTCCTGAAAGGCCTGGGTCTGCTGTTCGGCGCTGAGACTGCGCAGATCGATGAGATACAGGGCGTAGCCCTGGGCGGCCATGGTGCCTGCCATGCCGTTGAGCAGGGCGTGGCGTCCGCTGCCCTCGGGGCCGTAGAGCAGCACACAGCGGACGTTGTCCAGCTCCAGCTCCTCATCGGCGGGCTTGTGGACCAGACCCGCCAGCAGATCCCGGTAATAGGGCCTGCCGGCGTATCGGTCCAGCGAGTCGGACAGGGCGCCGATGGCGTGCAGATACTCAGCCATGGGCTTCCGGGTCGGGGGCGGATTCGCTCAGCGGCACGCCGGCGTGGTCAAACCATGCAGCCAGATCCCGGATGATCTCCTCCTTGGGCTGGGGCTGGGTTTCGGCCCGGGCGGCGTCAAACAGGGCCCGGTCCACGCCGAAGGCGCCGGACTTCAGGGCCTCCAGGGCGGCCTCCTCGGTGGGGTAGTTCTCTATGGCGCCCTTGAGCAGATGCTGGCGGATGGTGTCGCACAGGCGCTCAATGTCGCGGTAGTTGTAGCAGCCCACGCCGGTGAGCCGGCCCATCTCCTCGCAGGAGAAGCCGGAGGCCGGAGACACCAGCTTATTCAGCTCCCGCTGGAACTTCAGCACCCGGGCGGCGCAGTCGGGGAAGGGCACGTGGATCAGCTCCACGCGGTCCAGCATGGCGGAGTCCACCTTGCCGGGGTAGTTGGTGGCGCCGATGAACAAAATGGGCTTGCCGGAGGACTTGATCCGGTTGTAGCCGGTGAGGAAGGAGGTGGTGATAGAGGCGGCGTACTCCGGCAGGTTCTTGGAGGAGCGGTCCCGGCACACGCCGTCGATCTCATCGATGAAGACCACGCAGGGGGCACAGGCCTCGGCCTCCTCAAACAGGCGGGTGATGATCTTTTCCGCGTCGCCCACGTACTTGCTCAGAATCTCCGAGCTGTTCAGGGAGATGTACTTGTAGTTCTTGCCCGCCAGCTCGTGGACAAAGGCCTCAATGATGTAGGTTTTGCCGCAGCCCGGGGGACCCACAAAGATGTAGGACTTCTGCTTGCTGATGCCCAGGTAGTCCTTCAGGGCGGAGAGCTTGCTCTCGGTGGCGCAGGCCCGCAGCTTCTCCTTCAGCGCCTCCATGCCGGTAACGTCGGCAAAGCTGTGCTTGGGCACGTCCTTGTACCAGGACTGCACCGTGTCCTCGCTGACAGAGGAGGGCTTCACCCCGTCCTTCTTCTCGGCGGGCTTGGCAGGGCCGGCGCCGGCGCCGGCGGGAGCGGGCTTGGCGGGGGCCGCGGGCCTGGGGCCGCCGGCCTTGGCCGCGGCGGCGGAGCGCATCCGCTGGTAGGTCTCGGGGTCTACGCTGCGCAGCACGTCGGCCAGGCGCTGGTTGATCTCCTTGACCTTGCGGACGTTGTACTCCTGCTCGGAGCCGATGGAGATCCGGGCCATTTCAGAGCGCACGTCGGCGGCCTTCTGCAGATAGAAGCACTCCTGCTTGGTGTGCTTGCCGTCGTTGTCCAAAAATTCCATGTCCGCCTTCTGCAGATAGGCGTTGCACAGATTTTCGTATTTTTGGATTTTATCCAGATAGATGTCGTCCATAAGGGCCTCCCGGATTACAGCTCAGGCAGGTCGAAGGCGAAGTCGGACATATCCTCGGGGGGAGTCTCCAGCTCCAGATCCTCGGCCATGCCGCCGCCCTCGCCGCCGCCGGGGGCGGCGTCGCCCATCAGGTCGTCAAAGTTGAAGGCGTTGAGATCCAGGTCGTTCAGCCCGCTCAGATCGTCCATGGTCAGCCGGATGCCCTGGTCCTGGCGCAGCAGGTCCTCCACAGAGCTGGCCCCGTCGGCCACCAGCCGGTCAATGACCTCGTTGGAGACCAGGTCGTTGATGTTGTCCACGCCGTTTTCGTACATCTTGGACAGGATCCGGGTGGCCCGGTCCTCGTTCTTCTCCAGCTTCTTCTCCTGGCGGTGGTAGCGGCCGGGCTCGGGCTTTTCGCCCTTGCGGTACAGCATGTTCAGCGCCCGCATAGAGTCGGACAGGGCGTTCATGCCCTCATACATCATCTGGGTGGTGGCGGCGTCCACAATCCGGCGCTGCATCTTGTCGATGACGTTGATGGCGTAGTAGGCGTTTTTGATTTTCAGAATGGACCGCTCGTCCGCGGAGGAGGAGATGTGGTTGACCCGGTTGTAGCGGACGTTTCTGGTCTCGGTGAGAATGACGTTCATGTTGACCCTGCGGGCCTTGGCCATCCGGGTCAGTGCCTCGCCCTGGAGCTCCTGGAGGGACTTTTTCCGCTCCTTGATGGCGTCGGCGGCGGGGTTGTTTTTGATCATCCGGGCGACGTTGCTGTCCTTCTGCCCGGGAATTTTCTTCTTACCAAACATACTCAGACCTCCCTGTTACTGTGCGGCGATGATATTCTGCTCGCCGGTATGCTCCTGGGCCTCCAGCTCCGCCTTGATGGCGGCGGCGGCAGCCTCTTCCTCCTGCTTGCGGGCCATTTCCTGCTCCATCCGCTCCCAGGCCATTTCGGTGTCCACCACCCGCATACCCTTGCCGGGCAGGTTGGTGTAGTAGGCGATGCTCTCGGCCAGGGTGGTGCCGAACTCCTTCAGCAGGGAGATCAGCTCTTCCCGGTCGGCCAGGTCCTTGGTCAGCTGCTCTGTCATCTCGGACAGGGTGGCCAGGGCCTCTTTGGAGAGCAAGGTGGAGTTCAGGGCCATGATGGACTCCTGGTTCTGCAGGGCGACCTCCTGCTCCAGCTTCTGCTCAGACAGCTGGGAGATGATCTGCCCGGTGGATTCCACCATGCGGTTCAGGGCGGTGGCCTCCCGGGTCAGGGCCAGCAGCTCCTCGGCGTTGCCGGTGAGACGGTCGCCCACCCGGTTGTTTTTCAGCTCCTCGGCGGCGGCGGGGTGGCTGGCGCGGAAGGCGGTGGCCTCCTCGTACTTGGCCTGGAACTTGGCGGCAAGCTCGGCCTTGTACTTGTTCTGCTTGTCGATGTTCCGGGCCACCTCGTAGGTTTTGGCGGAGATCTCAATGGCGGCCAGACGGTTGCGCACGGCGGTGATGCGCTTGTCCACAATCTCCTGGGCATGGGGCTGCTCATGGGTGTTCAGCTCCACACGCATGGCCAGAGACTCCTTGATGAACTTGACGCCCCGGCGGGCTGTGGAGACGTCGTTCCGGTCCAGGCTCTCGTTGAAGTAGGAGATGATGCCGGTGAGATACCGGTCCAGCTCCTCGGTGGTATAGGTGGCGATGGCGGGGGAGTCGGCCAGCACCCGCTTGAAGATCTCAATGGCGTTCTTGTAGGCCGCCTGGACCTCCATGGGCTGGATGGCAATGACCTTGGTGTCGCCCTCGGCCAGCTTGGCGCTCAGCCGGTCACCGCTGGCACGGTTGATGTCAGCCAGCTGGCGCTGGGTGGAGTTCTCTCTGTCCAGCTTGGCCTTCTTGCGCTTTTCCATGAACTTGCTCATATAAAAACCTTCCTTTCTCGGTTTTACGTACAAAACTTAAAGCAGGGTGATTTCCTTGGACTGGGTGAAGCTGGCGGGGTTGCCCAGGGCCAGGCGGAAGCCGGTCTCGGTGCCCACAACCCCCACCTGCCAAAAGGTGTCGGTGTCCGGCACGGCCAGGGTGCAGCTGATGACCCGGGGGGTCTCGTCGGCCCGGCGGACCATGCACTTGAGCACCACCGCCGTGCCCGAAACCCGGGCAAAGGACTCTTGGTACCACAGGATCTTGCCGGGCTCCAGCTCCCGCCAGTCGGCCAGCTTGACGTGGTCTCTGTCTACGTCCAGGCCGCCCTCCCGCAGGTGGTTGGTCCGCACCTCCAGCAGGATTTCCCAGTCGGCCCAAAACTCGCCTCTGTACTGCTCGGCCATTTCCAGGGCGGCCTGCCGGCCGGCCTCATCCCCGTCGGGGACGTGGATCACCGGGAACCCGCAGCGCGGACACTTGGCGGCGTTGGGGTCCATCTCGTTTTTACATACCAGACAAAGCATCTCGGCCTCCTATCGGTTGCAGTTGGCCAGGATGTCCCGGTAGAACTGCTTGGTGGACTGCAGCTTGCTTTCCAGCTCCTTCAGCCGGTTGACCAGCTCGGTCTCCAGCCCCTTGATCTGGCGGTTCATATCGCCCAGGTACACGTCCTCGGCGTCCTTCAGCAGGGCCTTGGAGATCTTGTGCATCTGCTCCAGCTCCCGCTGCAGCTTGTCGATCCGCTCCTGGTAGCCCTTGATGGAGAGCCCCTCGTACAGGGAGCGGTTGCTGTCATACTCGTTTTGCAGCTGGGCCAGCCGGAGCTTCAGCTGCTTTTCGGTGGTGACAGCCTGGTCCATCTTGCCGGCCAGCTCCTCGGCCTGGGCCCTGGCCTGCTGGGCCTGCTCCCGCAGGGCAAGCAGCTGCTGCTGCTTGCTCTGCCGGTCGCCGGAGTCCTGCTCCAGCCGGCGCCTGGCCTGGGCCAGGTCCTGCTCCAGCTGGGCGGCCTTGGCCTGCAGGGCCCCGTTGCTCTGGGCCAAATTGGCCTGCTCCAGCAGCTGCTGCTCCAGGCGGAGCTTCAGCTGCTTTTCGGCGGCGGCGGCCTGGTCGATTTTGGCGGCCAGCTCCTCGGTCTGGGCTTTGGCCTGCTGGGCCTGCTCCCGCAGGGCAAGCAGCTGCTGCTGCTTGCTCTGCCGGTCGCCGGAGTCCTGCTCCAGCCGGCGCCTGGCCTGGGCCAGGTCCTGTTCCAGCTGGGCGGCCTTGGCCTGCAGGGCCTGGTCTTGCCGGGCCAGGTCGGCCTGCTCCTGCTGCTGCTGTTCCACCTTGGCCTGCAGGGCCCGGTTGCTCTGCACCAGGTTGGACTGCTCCAGCTGCTGCTGCTCCAGCCGGGCCTGCAGGGCGGCCCGCTCGGCAAGCAGCTCTTTCTTCTTTTGCTCCAGCATGGACAGGTCTTCCAGCTCCATGCGGTCCACCTGCTGGCTCAGGGCGGCTACCACCTCGCCCAGCTTGGCGTACTCCGTGCGCTGCTGCTCCAGCGCCTGGTGCTTCTGGCGGCAGCGGTCCTCCTGCTCCTGCAGGGCCTTGCGCCGGGCAAGCAGCTGGGCGGACTCGGCGTCGTAGTTCTCCTCCAGCAGCTCCAGGGCCTCCACCCGCTCGGTCAGGGACTGCTGCTGCTTGCGCACCTTGTCCCTGGGGTCGATGGCGGAGAGGGCCTCCTCGTTTTTCTTGATGGTGTTCAGCAGGGCCCGGCTGCTCTTGGCCAGCACGGTGACTGCCCGGTCCTCCTCTCCCAGGGGCAGGGCCCACAGGTCCTTGCCGGCGGAGTGGAGATCGTCGCACAGGTCGTTGAACAGACCCAGCGCGTCGCAGATACTCAGCTCCCTGCCCTGCAGGGCGGCAAGGGAGTCCTTTAAGCGTTCAAATTCAGCCATGCTCATACGCCCTCTCTATGGTCTGGATGTCAAACAGACTGCGGATGCTGGTCAGCTCTATGGTGTTGCAGTGGTCGCCCACAGGGCCCCGCAGGATGTCATAGGTCTGCACGTGCAGGGTGATGACCCCGGAGGAATCCAGGCTGAAGCCCACCACAAAGGGGAGCTTGGGCTTTTCCACCGCCTGGGCCAGCAGCTTTCGGAACTCCTCCTTGGGGGTTACCACCACTGCCTGGCGGTCGTCGCTCTGGGTGTTGAGCAGGAATTTCTGGATGCCGCCGGTCAGGGCCAGCATATACACCGGGTTGCCCTCCCGGTCCTTCTGCCAGTAGATCTCGTTAAAGTTGATGTCCTGGTTGTAGCGCAGGCCGTAGGTCAGGCTGTAGCGGCCGCTGGAGTTGCGCACCGCCACGCCGATGGAGAAGGGGGCGGTGTTCCGGATCCGGATGGCCCCGGAGGCCAGCAGCGCCGCGCCCAGGGAGATGGCGGTTTCGTTGTCCTCGGCGCTTTTGATGATGTTGCTCTGCCGGCTGTCGGTGGAGGAGAAAGCGAACTTCTCCATCACCTGCATATGCACCAGGGAGTAGTTGCCGAAGCCGCCCACTAGCACGATCTTGAACCGCTCGTTGTTGCGGTTGTTGTAGTCGATGTGGTTTTTCTCCATAAAGGCGATGACTTCGTTGAGCTTTTCCTCAAACACGCCCCGGATCACCTCGTCGTAGACCCTGGCCAGCAGCTGGTAGGTCACGGGGATGGTCCGCATGGGCTTGGAGCCGTAGTAGATCTCGGCAAACAGGGCGTCGTCCTCGTCCATGTAGTCCTCGCCCAGCATATCGGTGTCGGTGCCGTACTCGGTAAAGATGTCCCGGATCGAGGAGGAGCAGTCCTGCAGCTCCTCCTCCAGGTCGTCCACGGCCCGGTAGAAGTCGGTGTCCAGGGGCACCTCCAGCTCGGGGAAGGCCTCTTCAATGGCCCGGCGCATCACGGTTTCCATGTAGACGATGCCGGCCTGGCCGATCTTGCCCTTTTCCTCGTTTTCGCCGGCGCCGGTGCGGTAGAGCACGCTGATCTCCATGCCGATGTTGCCGGCGCTGTCCGGCCGGGGCTCCACCTGGGTCAGGGTGATGTCCAGGGTGCCGCCGCCGTAGTCGATCAGCAGGATCTGGCCGTCAAAGTCGCCGCCGGTCTGCAGCTGGAAGTTGTGGGCAAAGTAGGCGGAGGCCGCCGCGGGCTCGCTGACCACCTGGATGTTGGGGGCCTCCTCGGTGCCGGGGTTTACCATGGGCAGGCTGCGGCAGATGTCCCGCAGCCGGGCCCGGCCGTCCACCGAGTTGAACTCCATGTTCCAGATCTCGGGCACGCCGATGACCAGCCGGTCCACCTTGCTGCCGCCGTCCCGCTCCAGCACCCGCTCCAGCAGGGTCTGCAAAAACTGGCGGGTGATCTCGTAGGGGGACTCCTTGTCGGTAAAGCCCCGGGCCTTCAGCTGCTCCGGGTCGTCCTCGGCCAGCATCATTTTAAAGCCCCGAAAGCTCCTTGCCCCGGCCTTGTGCTTCAGCTTTTTGGCCTCTTTGCCGATGAGTGTTTTGTTTTTGTAATAGGTGAGCACCGAGGGCACAAAGGGAGACCCGCCCTCGGTCAGCCCCTTGGCCACGGGGGTGCCGGTCTGCTCGTGGTAAACCGCCACCGTGGTGTAGGTGGAGCCAAAGTCGATGCCGATGTTGTTCATATCCATTCACCTCATAGTGCAAGCTGGTCGATGGTCTCCTGCCAGTTGTCCACCCCGTCGTACAGGGTGGGGGGCTGGACGGGGGCGGAGAGGGTCTCCGCCAGGCGCTGGGAGATGGCCTGGGTGTATTCGGCCAGCTGCTCCCGCTCGGCGCCGCTGTGGAGCATATCGGTGCCCAGCAGCTGCTCCATCTGATCCAGATTACTCTGCCAGGAGCTGCGCTCCTGGCGCTGCCGGTTTAAGATGGCCTCATAGTTCATATTCTGCTGGTGGCAGCGCAGGGCGTTGTCCTTGGCCTCGGTGCGCTGGGCCTCGGTGGGCGCGGTTTTGGCCTGGGCGCGGTACTGCTCAAACTGCAGCTTGCAGCGCGCGGCGGCGGCCTCGCTGTTGCGGATCAGGTTGTCGTAGTGGACCAGCTGCTCCACCATGCCGAACATGGCCTGGCAGCTGGTGAGATAGTCCTTGCTGCAGGCGTCGTAGTAGTTGTCCAGATAGCTGCGCAGGCCGATCAGCTTGTGCCGGATGCGGCCGGTGCCGTCGGTGCGCAGCACGCTCTTGTTTACAGACTCCAGCAGCCCCAGCATGATCTCGGTGCGCTCCTCGGGGATGGGCCCCCGCAGGCTGAGATTGCGCAGCATCACCCGGATCTTCCGGGCGGCGGGCACCAGCTCCCCGGCATCGGAACGGTGGGACAGCTGGCTCTCAATCCGCTGCCAGCGGCTGAGCAGGGGGTTGTCAGACTGGAGGAAGGGCAGCTCCTCATCCTCGGGGTACTCCAGCCGCAAGGTGGCGGCAAACAGCTCGTCCGGGGGGATGCCGCAGCTGTCCAAAAAGGTTTTCAGGCAGTCGGTAAAGGACACGGTATGGAACAGCTGGTCATAGCTCTCCACCGTGGGCCGCCAATCCGGGGGGAAGGGGTAGCCCAGCTTTTGCCGCAGCTTGGCGGACACTGCGGAACGGGCCATGACCTGGCACAGCTGGGGCAGCCGCTCCAGCTGCCAGGAGAAGAGCTTGTTCTCCGGCTCAAAGAGCAGGGCCTGGGTCAAAACCGGCTCCAGCCGCTCGGCGGTGGGCAGCAGCACCGTGCAGCGCTTGCCCAGCCACTGGCGCAGACTCAGGTACAGGTCGGTGTGGATGTCGGGCTTCAGGGCCTGCTTCAGCTCGGGAAACAGCTGCACCAGGGCGCAGTCCGGGTCGGTGAGATAGCGGCAGGAGTCTGCGCACTGGTCTGTGGCGGTGATCAGCAACAGCCCCGTAAAGGCGGAGCCCGCCTCCCGGTGCTGCCGGCGCAGCCAGCTGAGCAGCTCGGGGCTGCGGAACAGCCGCTCAAACTCCCCCAGGCTCACCACCACCGCGTTGGGCGCAGGGGTGGACATCAGCCGCTGCAGCAGGGCCACCAGGGCCTCGTCGTCCTCCACCCAGGCCTCGGCCCAGTCGTATTTGGCGTCAATGCCCTGGGCGTCGGCAAGCTCGCCGTATTGGGCGGTGCGGAACAGCTTTTTCTTGGGCAGGGACTGCTCATAGACCTGGCTGGTGGGCAGGTCGGGAATCCGCAGCACCGGCGCCTGCTCCGGCCGCTCCCAGAAGAACACCCCCTGGAACCCGCTTTTGCGCAGGCAGTAGAACAGATACCGCCGCAGATCCACCCGGATCAGGCTGGGCAGCTGGTAAATATCGTTCGGGCCGGCAAACATCAGCTGCAGCCAGCCGTTGGCACGTTTCAGTTCTGTCATGGCATGCCTCTACTTTTCCTCAGATTGGACGGGGCCTATTGCTTGTGGTTCCGGAAGATTTTGGCCTGAAAGCCGCCCTTTTCGGTTTCCATCCAGCGGAAATCCCATTCGCCGTCCCGGTGCTCGGTCTGGGCGGGACCGGCCCTGTGGGCCTCCATCAGCTTTCGCAGCCTGGCCACGTCCTCCGGCGGCACCCGGCACACGGTTCTGCAGGAGAGAAAATCCCCGGTGACGTCCAGCCCGCAGGCACAAAGACGCTTGCTGTTTGGCATTGACCGCCCGCAGACAGGACAGCTCCACATACAGATCCCTCCAAAGCTTCGCAGCATATATTTTCAGATACTATCATCATATCACATACGTGTGTAAAAATCTATGAAAATCTTACAAAAAAATCAAAAATTGCCCCAGGAAAGTTTCTCTCCGGGATGAAACAAGTCCCCCCATCCGGACGGATGGGGGGACTTGGGCAGTTGGGCGGCGGGATTATTCCGGGTGGATGTCGTGCGCGGCAAAGGCCTTGAGCAGCAGATTCATGTCAGAGGGGATGGAGATGGGGTCGCCGCAGGCCTTGATGGCGTTGGCCACGTCCTTCAGGCCGTTGCCGGTGACCACGCTGACCACCGTGGCGTCGGCGGGGATCTTGCCCTGCTCGCAGAGCTTTTTGAGGCCGGCGGTGCCGGTGACGCCCGCGGGCTCGCCGAAGACGCCGCAGGTGGTGCCCAGCAGCTTCTGGGCGGCCATGATCTCCTCGTCGGTCACGTTGACCACAATGCCGTTGGACTCCCGGATGGCCATCAGGGCCTTGTCCGCGTTCCGGGGCACGCCCACGGCGATGGAGTCGGCCAGGGTATTCTCCTCCATCGGGTACCAGTCTTCGCCGGTCTCAATGGCCCGGTTGATGGGATGGCAGCCCTCCGCCTGGGCGGAGATCAGCCGGGGCAGCCGGTCAATAAAGCCGATGGCGTACAGATCCTTCAGGCCCTTCCACAGGCCGGCGATGGTGCAGCCGTCGCCCACGGAGATGGCGATGTAGTCCGGCACCTGCCAGTTCAGCTGCTCCATGATCTCCAGCCCCACGGTCTTCTTGCCCTCGGACAGATAGGGGTTGATGGCGGCGTTGCGGTTGTACCAGCCCCACTTGTCGATGGCCTGCTTGGACAGCTCAAAGGTGTCCTCATAGCTGCCCTGGACGGAAATGACCGTGGCGCCGAAGGTCATCAGCTGGGCCACCTTGCCCTTGGGGGCCCTGGAGGGGACAAAGATATAGGTCTTCAGCCCCGCCGCCGCGGCGTTGCCCGCAAGGGAGGAGGCCGCATTGCCGGTGGAAGAGCAGGCAATCACCTTGGCCCCGGCCTCTTTGGCCTTGGCCACCGCCATGGCGGAGGCCCGGTCCTTCAGCGAGGCGGTGGGGTTGATGCCGTCGTCCTTGATCCAGAGCTTTTGGATGCCCAGCAGCTTTGCCAGGCGGTCGGCCTCATACAGGGGGCTCCAGCCCACCCGCAGGGGGGTGTCGGGGGTGTCGGGCTCCACGGGCAGCAGCTCCCGGTAGCGCCACATGGTGGGGTTCTGGCGGTGCTTCAGGGTTTCCTTGGTGAAGTGCGCCTTGATATAGTCGTAGTCGTAAATAATATCCAGGATGCCGCCGCACTCGCAGTTGGTGAGATTGGGGACGGCGGGGTATTCCTTGCCGCACTTGACGCAGCGGCCGCAGATGACGTTTTTCATAGAATCTCCTTTGTTGTGAGCCCAGGTTCAAACAATAGGCAACAGGAGCGCCTGTGTTCTCCCATTGCCTATTGTAGGGTGTGTTGTCTTACAGCTTGGCCAGCAGGCCCACCTCGTCGTTAAAGGCGTCGATGAGCTTGTCCAGGTCGGCAGCCTGCTTGTGGACCTCGTCCCAGACCTGGGGCTTGTACCACTGGTCGTTCAGGTCCTCCACGTCCATCTGCTGCTGCTCCACCCAGGTGTAGTACTTCAGGTTGTGCACCCGCTTGCGCTCGGGGTAGGTGAGCTCCAGCATGGAGTCGGTCTTCAGGCCCAGCATATGCAGGGCGTGATCCTTGGCGGCCTCGGTGACGGTGTAGGCACCGTGCATGTCGTTGAGCTCCTCCACCCGGGACTTGTACATCACGGCGGAGTCGGTGAGCACGGTGACCAGCACGTCGTCCTCGCCCAGCTCGTACCACTTGGCCATCTTGATGCAGCACAGCACGTTGGCAATGCCGGAGATGCCCATCCAGGTGAACTTTTCGATCTGCTCGTCGGTCATGCCCAGCTCGTCCTTCAGGTACTGCTGGCCCTCGGGGGTGTTGAACAGCCGCAGCAGGCGCTGGGAGTCCTCGTCGTCAATGGCGATGCCCATGTCGGTGTTGCGCACGTTGTGCACCCAGGGGATGTGCTTGTCGCCGATGCCCTCAATGCGGTGGCCGCCGAAGCCGTTGTTCACAATGGTGGGGCACTGCAGGGCCTCGCCCACGGCCAGCTTCATCCGGGGATAGCGCTCCTTGAGCAGGTCGCCCGCGCTCATGGTGCCGGCGGAGCCGGAGGTGAAGGCGGCGCCGGCCAGCCGCTGGCCGGGCTTCTTTACGGCCTCAAACAGCTCTGCCAGGGCGTAGCCGGTGACGTTGTAGTGCCACAGGGGGTTGCCCATCTCGGCAAACTGGTTGAAGATCATCATGGAGGGATCCTGCTTCAGCTCCCAGGTCTTGTCAAAGATTTCCTTCACGTTGGACTCGCAGCCCGGGGTGGCGATGATTCTGCCGGCAATGGACTTCAGCCAGTCGAACCGCTCCTTGGACATATCCTGGGGCAGGATGGCCACAGAGTCGCAGGCCAGCAGCTTGGAGTTGAAGGCGCCGCCGCGGCAGTAGTTGCCGGTGGAGGGCCACACCGCATGGTGATAGGTGGCGTCAAACTGACCGGTAACCAGGCGGGGAGCCAGGCAGCCGAAGGAGGCGCCCACCTTGTGGCAGCCGGTGGGGAACCACTTGCCGGCCATGGCCAGGATGCGGCAGGGCACGCCGGAGAGCTTGGAGGGGATTTCTACATAATTGGGGACCTTTTGGAACAGACCGCCGGACTCCTTGGCCTCGTTGTGCCAGGAGATGCGGAACAGGTTGATGGGGTCCACGGCCCAAAGGTCGGTTTTGGAGAGCTTGTCCTTGATCTTCTCAGGAATGAGATCGGGATTCTGCATCTGCGCGATGGTGGGGATGATGATGTTGTTTTCCCTGGCCTTTTCGATGTTGTGGGCCAGACCTTCCTTGTGGATGCTCAGATCAATCATGTGGTTTCTCCTCCTAATTTGGTGTCAAGATATGAGTACAGGGTGTATTTGGAAATGCCGAAATAGTTGGCGATCTTATCGCCGGATTTGGTGATGAGCAGGGCGCCGGAGTTGGATAAAAACTGAATGGCCCGGACCTTGTCCTCTTTGGTCATCAGCTCCACCGGCTTGCCCACCAGGTGGACAGAGCGCTCGATCAGCTCGTTGAGCAGGTCGTTGACGTTGTTGGGGATTTCCGCGGGCTCGGCCTGGTTCCGGTCCTGGATGGAGACCAGATCGGACAGGGCGTTGTAGGCCTGGGCCAGGGGGGAAATGTCAAAGTTGATGCAAAACAGCGCCTTTACGCTGCCGTCCTCTCCCCGCAGATAGATGGTGGAGGATTTCAGCAGCTTCCCGCCGGGGGTTTTGGTCAGGTAGCCGATGCGGTCCTCGGCCTTGACCGGGTCGATTTTCTTGCCCAACTGCTCCAGAACCACCTGGGAAGGACCGTCGCCCAGCTTCCGGCCGGTGATGTGGCCGTTTTCGATGGCGACGATGGAGTGCTCCGCTGCCCGGTCAGAGATCTCATGGACCACAACCTCGCAGCTGCTGCCGAACTGGGCAGCGATTCCCTTTGCAATTTTTTGCAGGTTTTCCACTTCCTGCGCCGTCAGCATAATTGTCCCTCCTCGGTTGGTTTGACGGCCGGCGGGGCGCCGGACGCGCCCTCGGGTCCTGGTCCGCCTGCTCATACTATACCACAGGATTTTCAGAAATCAATAGGCAATCAAAAATTTTTTTGTTTTTCAAAATTATTTTTTGATAACGGGTTGACAACTGCCGTTCCTGTGTTAAAATGGAGGTGGTCAAACGCCAATCCCGTTTGCAGAATGAAAGATGATTACAATATGATAAACGGAGGTAGTACCATGGATTTTGAACGCATCAAGCAGGCGGCCGAGGCCTATCAGGCCGATATGAGCAGATTCCTGCGGGACATGATCGCCATCCCTTCCGAATCCTGTGAGGAGAAGGGCGTTGTGCAGTGCATTGCCAACGAGATGAAAAAGCTGGGCTACGACAAGGTCGAGGTGGACAAGCTGGGCAACGTCATCGGCTGGATGGGCGAGGGCGACAAGATCATTGCCATTGACTCCCACATTGACACCGTGGGCATCGGCAACATCGCCAACTGGGAGGCCGATCCCTACAAGGGCTACGAGACCGATACCATCATCTACGGCCGCGGCGGCTCCGACCAGGAGGGCGGCATGGCGGCTGCCACCTACGGCGCCAAGATCATGAAGGACCTGGGGCTGATTCCCCAGGGCTACAAGATCATGGTGGTCGGCTCCGTGCAGGAGGAGGACTGCGACGGCATGTGCTGGCAGTCCATTGTAAACGAATACTTTGACGGCCCCGAGGATGCCAGAAACAAGGTGGAATTTGTGATCTCCACCGAGCCCACCGACGGCGGCATCTACCGCGGCCACAGAGGCCGTATGGAGATCCGGGTGGACGTCCACGGCGTGAGCTGCCACGGCTCCGCTCCGGAGCGGGGCGACAACGCCATCCACAAGATGGCCGAGATCCTGCTCAACGTCCGCGATCTGAACGAGAACGACGCCGGCGACGACAAGGAAATCAAGGGCCTGGTCAAGATGCTGGATCCCAAGTACAACCCCGAGCATTACGAGGACGCCCGTTTCCTGGGCCGGGGCACCTGCACCACCAGCCAGATTTTCTACACCTCTCCCAGCCGCTGCGCGGTGGCGGACTCCTGCTCCATCTCCATTGACCGCCGCATGACCGCCGGCGAGACCTACAAGTCCTGCCTCAAAGAGATTGAGGACCTGCCCGCCTGCAAGAAGTACGCCAAGGACGTCAAGGTCTCCATGTATATGTATGACCGTCCCTCCTGGACCGGCCATGTGTACAAGACCGAGGCCTTCTTCCCCACCTGGATCAACAAAGAGAGCGCGCCCCACGTCCAGGCCCTGGTGGATGCCCACCATGCCCTGTGGGGTGATAAGCGCCTCTGGGTCGACGAGACTGCGAGAGAAAAGAGAGAGGGAAGACCCCTCACCGACAAGTGGACCTTCTCCACCAACGGCGTTTCCATCCAGGGCCGGTACGGCATCCCCTGCGTGGGCTTCGGCCCCGGCGCGGAGAGCCAGGCCCACGCCCCCAACGAGATCACCTGGAAGCATGACCTGGTGGTCTGCGCGGCCCTGTACGCCGCGGTGCCCGGCCTGTACAAGCCCGAAAACAAGGACGGCTCCGCCACCAGCTTCCGCCAGGAGCTCACCGGCAACGACATCAAGTAAGAGAACCACACTCACACTGTATTGGAGGAACAAATTATGAGCAAAGCATTTGAACTTGCCCGTCACCTTGAAACCCTGCACATCAACAATATGTACAAGCAGGACTTCTACTGGACCTGGGACAAAACCGACGACGAGATCGACGCGGTGTTCACCGTGGCCGACGCCCTGCGGGATCTGAGAGAGCACAACAAGTCCACCAGAGTGTTCAACTCCGGCCTGGGCATCTCCCTGTTCCGCGACAACTCCACCCGTACCCGGTTCTCCTTCGCCTCCGCCTGCAACCTGCTGGGCCTGGAGGAGCAGGTGCTGGACGAGAAGAAGTCTCAGATTGCCCACGGCGAGACCGTCCGCGAGACCGCCAACATGGTCTCCTTTATGGCCGACGTCATCGGCATCCGGGACGATATGTACATCCACCAGGGCCATGAGTACCAGAAGACCTTTATGGACGCCCTGGAGGAGGGCTACCGCGACGGCATCCTGGAGCAGCGCCCCACCCTGGTCAACCTGCAGTGCGACGTGGACCATCCCACCCAGTGCATGGCGGATATGCTCCACGTGATCCACTACTTCGGCGGCAAGGAGAACCTGAAGGGCAAGAAGGTCGCCATGACCTGGGCCTATTCTCCCAGCTACGGCAAGCCCCTGTCTGTGCCCCAGGGCGTCATCGGCCTGTTCACCCGCTTTGGCATGGACGTGGTTCTGGCCCATCCCGAGGGCTACGAGGTCTTCCCCGAGGTGGAGGAGATTGCCCGCAAGAACTGCGAAAAGTACGGCTCCAAGTTCACCAAGACCAACGACATGAAGGAAGCCTTCAAGGACGCCGACATTGTCTATCCCAAGTCCTGGGCCCCCTTCAAGGCCATGGAGGAGCGCACCGCGCTGTACTCCAAGGGCGACCAGAAGGGCATTGACGAGCTGGAAAAGCGGCTGCTTGCCCAAAACGCCGAGCACAAGGACTGGGCCTGCACCGAAGAGATGATGAAGCTCACCAAGGACGGCAAGGCCCTGTACCTGCACTGCCTGCCCGCTGACATCTCCGGCCTGAGCTGCCCCGAGGGCGAGGTGGACAACTCCGTCTTTGACCGCTATCTGGTGCCGCTGTACAAGCAGGCCTCCTTCAAGCCCTACATCATCGCCGCCATGATCTTCCTGGCCCAGGTCAAGGATCCTGTGGGCGCCCTGATGGAGCTGGACAAGGGCGAGCAGAAGCGCAAGATTTTCTGAGAACCAAAAGGAGCTGCACAGCATGAGCAAACGAATTGTCATCGCTCTGGGCGGCAACGCCCTGGGCAACACCCCCTATGAGCAGCTGAAGCTGGTGGAGCAGACCGCCAAGCCCATTGTGGACCTGATCGCCCAGGGCAACCAGGTCATCATCGCCCACGGCAACGGCCCCCAGGTGGGCATGATCAACCTGGGCATGAGCACGGCTGCCGAGGCCGGCGCCATCAAGTCCGATATGCCCTTCCCCGAGTGCGGGGCCATGAGCCAGGGCTACATCGGCTACCATCTGCAAAACGCCATCGGCAACGAGCTGGCGGCCCGGGGCATCCAAAAGGACGTTGCCACCGTGGTCACCCAGGTGCTGGTGGACGAAAAGGACCCCGCCTTCCAGAATCCCACCAAGCCCATCGGCGCCTTCTACGACAAGCAGACCGCCCAGCGGATCGCCGCGGAGAAGGGCTACACCATGGTGGAGGACGCCGGCCGGGGCTATCGCCAGGTGGTACCCTCTCCCAAGCCCGTGGACGTCATTGAAAAGCACATGGTCCGCTCCCTGGTGGACGAGGGCTATGTGGTCATCACCGTGGGCGGCGGCGGCATCCCCGTCATCCGCAAGGACGGCAAGCTGGTGGGCACCCCCGCCGTGATCGACAAGGACTTCGCCTCCGCCAAGCTGGCCGAGCTGGTCCATGCCGACGCCCTGGTGATTCTCACCGCCGTGGACCAGGTGGCCATCCACTGGGGCAAGCCCAACCAGACCTTCCTGTCTGAGATGACCGTGGCCCAGGCCGAGCAGTACTGCACCGAGGGCCACTTTGCCCCCGGCTCCATGCTGCCCAAGGTCAAGGCTGCCATCAGCTTTGCCAAGACCGGCGGCCAGGCCATCATCGCCTCCCTGGAGCACGCCGGCGCCGCCGTCCGCGGCGAGAGCGGCACGGTGGTCCATCTGTAATTCCCCAAATACGCAGCGCGCCCGGACCTTTCGGTCCGGGCGCGTATTTTATGTTGGCGTTACTGGGAGAAGCTGGGATGCAGCTCCTGGTAGTACCAGCTGGCGCCGGCCAGAGAGCCCACCGGGCAGATCACCGTGACGCTGCCGTCCTCCTCGGGGTAGAACTGCAGGTCCCAGTTGATGTTCTCCTCAGAGGTGGTCCACTCCATCAAAGCGTCGTAGCCGTACTCTCCGCCCCGCATCTCGTCGGGCACGTCGCCGTACATGTCGGCAAAGCAGACCGCCGCGGCGGTGCGGGTGCCGTCCAAAAACCGGTCCGGGTCCACCCCCAGCCGCAGGCACAGGTCCTGGGCTGCCAGCAGCACGTCCTGCCGCAGGTCGTAGACGTAGACGCCGTAATCCGACTGCCCCCAGTCGTTGTCCGCCCGGACGATCAGTGACAGCAGCCCGTCGTACAGGGTGGTGTGCCAGCTGACGCTGACATCCACCAGGCTGTAGCCCCCGTCCATGGCCTCGTAGGCGGAGAGGATGTAGGGCTCAAACCGGCTGCGGATGTCCCGGTTGGCCATCTTGGCCGCGGCGGTCTCCAGGGTCAGCTGGGGCAGGTGGTAGGAGTATTGGTAGGTAAAGCTGCCGTCGCCGGAATCCTGATAGGTGCCGTCCTCGGCGTACAGCTCGGTGACCAGGGCTGCGGGATCCCAGTCCTCTGCAGAGGGCGCCTGGGTTTCCACCGGCGCCTGGGTCTCCGCCGGCGCCTGGGTTTCCGCCGGGGCCTGGGTTTCCGCCGGGGCCTGGGTTTCCGCCGGGGGCGGAGCGGAGGGCTCCGGGGCCCGGGTCTCGATGATATTCTCAGGCGGCCGCTCCGGCGGGATGTTGGGTCCGGTGAGCAGGGTGGCGAGCAGGCCGCAGCCCGACATGGACAGGGCCAGCGCAAGGGCAATCAGAATGGCAAAGGCACGTTTCATGATGTCCTCCCTTCGTCGGCTTATGACAGTACGGCAGACAACGCGACCAGGGCAATGATGACGATGTAGAGCACCAGGATGGCGGTGATCACAGCGCCGGCAATGATGCCCACCTTGGCCAGAATGCCGCCCACCTTGACCTTGCCGGCATTGATGCCGCCCTCGGCTATGTGGGTCTTCCACTTGCCCCGGCCCACAATGCCGAAGATGAGCCCCAGCAGGGGGATCTCAAAGGCAAAGGCAATGGCCAGGATGCCCCAGGTCAGCACGCTGGAGGCGGACACAGAGGGCTGCGCCCCAACGGGGGCCGCGGGGGCTGTAGGGGGATTGACAGGATAGCTGCCGGGGTAGGGCTGCAGGGCGTCCTGGGGGGGAGCCCACCCAGGCTGGACCGGCGGGGCATAGGGGATCTGCCCGGCCTGGGCGCTCTGGTCCCGGGCGGGCCACACCGGCTGCTGGTTCCAGGCCGGCGCCTGGGGCTGCCAGGGCTGCTGGGGCTGGGGATCCCAGGTCTGGGCCTCGGGCTGGGGGGCCCACAGGGGCTGCTGGGGGTTGCCTTCCGGGGCGGGGCTCTGGGTCTCGGGCTCGGAGACGGGGACAGCCTGGCTCTCGCTCACCGGGGCAGCGGCAGGGATCTCAGGCTGGGGGATCTGTGCGGCCATGGTCTCCAGGTCGGGCACCACGGTGGCGTCCGGGTGGACGGGAGTGGGCTGGGCGGCCATTTCCGGCACGGGGTCGGGGGCCTGGGCGTGCCAGGCGGCAATGGAGTCTACCGGCTCACCGCACTGCATACAGAACCGGGCGTTCTCCTCAAGGGGAGCCTGGCAGCGGGAACAGTATTGCATAGCTTACACCTCATTTCAGCGGGAATGGGCAAAGAAGCCCAGACTCCAAACGGGGTCCGGGCTTCCGTGTGACGAAGAATGTCAGGAATTGGCGGCAATGATACCGATGATGGCGAACAGCGCAAGCACGGTGAACACGATGGAGAGGATCAAGCCCACCAGAGACAGGATCCGGCCAACCTTGACCTTACCGGCCAGGACGCCGCCCTGGGCCACATAGCCCTTGGCCTTGGACAGGCCGATGGCACCGAAGATAATGCCCAGGAAAGCAAAATAGAAGGTGCAGCTGAACACCAGGCTCAGGATACCCCAGACCAGGACATTGGGTTCGGGCACGTTGGCACCGTAGGAGGGAGCCGCATTGACTACGGGCAGGGGAGCGCCGCAGCTGGGGCAGTTGACAGCGAAATCGTCACAAACCGCACGGCAATTGGGACAAGACTTCATTTTCATTTCTCCTTTTCTGAAAAATCCACATAGTGGTTGATTCCCCACATAGTGGTTGATTCCATTGTACCAAGCTTTCCGGGAAAGTCAAGGGTATTTTCCGAATTTTCCCCCGGACAGGGGGATTTTTGTCTGCTAACCCGGGTATCTGCGGTAGCCGCAGCTGCTGCAGAAATTGTCGTCATAGTGGCTCACGGTGCCGCACCGGGGGCAGACCCAGTCCTGGGTGGCCTGGTCCAGATCCAGGGGCATACCGCAGCTCTCGCAAAAGGCGGCCCCGGGGTCGTTGATGCTGCCGCAGTAGGGGCAGGTCCACGCCTGCTCCTCGGGCTCTGGCTCCGGCTCCGGCTGCCTGGGGGTGCGGAAGCTCAGGCCGAAGAGCAGCCCGCCAAAGGCAATCACGCCGAAGCTGGCCCAAAAGGCGGACTCCACAATCTCGTAGGAGTCAGACATGGTCATGGCCTGCTGGGCGGCAAACCAGGCGGTGTCCCGCAGCAGGTACAGCCCTGCGGCCAGCAGCACGCCCAGGGCAAAGAAAACAATGCCTAATTTCCGCATGGTGCCTCCTTTCCCGCCGGCCTATTGCAGCAGCACGGCGCAGCTGTTTGCGGGCAGCGTCCAGGTCTCGGGGCCGGTCTGCACGGCGCCGTCGGCATACAGGCAGGCGCTGCCGGTGCAGACCAGGGGCTCATGCCCCCGATTGACGCAGCACAGCACCTGCTGACTGTCGCAGCTGCGGGTAAAGCACACCGCGCCTCCGCCGGCCCGGGTGACACGGACGTCCCCGTCCGCCAGGGCGGGGGTCTGGTTTTTCAGCCCGGCCAGGGCCCGGTACAGGGCCATAAAGCGGCCGTCCTCCTGCCCCCAGGGGTAACAGCCCCGGTTGAAGGGATCCTTGCAGCCCTCCATGCCTGCCTCGTCGCCGTAGTAGATGCAGGGGCAGCCCGGCAGGGTAAACTGCAAAAACGCCGCCAGCCGCAGCCGGGCAAAGGCCATGGCCCGCTGGGCAGGGGAGAGGCGCACCGTGGCCAGATATTCCTTGTCCTCCCCGAAATCCCCGGCCAGCATGGTGAGGATCCTGGGGGTATCGTGGGTGCCCAGGATGTTCATCAGGCAGCCCAGCACCTGGGGCGGATAGTTCTCCGCCAGGGTCATAATGCTCCGGCCCAGGCCGGTGCCGTCGTCCTGGCCCCGGGCATAGGCCAGGATGGCCCCCCGCCAGACGTAGTTCATCACGCTGTCCAGCTCGCCGTCTACAAAGTAGCGCCGGCGCACGCCGTAGGCGCACTTGTTGGAGGCGTCCTCCCAGACCTCGCCCAGCAGCAGGGCCTGGGGGTTGAGATCCCGCAGCCGCCTTTTGAACCGCAGGATAAACGCATCGGGCAGCTCGTCGGCCACGTCCAGGCGGAAGCCGTCGGCGCCCAGGGCCAGCCAGTGGGCAATGACGCTGTGCGCCCCGTCGATGATAAACTCCTGGTAGGCCGGGTCCAGCTCGTTGACGTTGGGCAGGGTCTTAAAGCCCCACCAGGCGTCGTAGTGGTCCCGGTCCTGGCCGAAGGAGTACCAGCTGTAGTAGGGGGAGTCCGGCCCGGCGCTGTAGGCGCCGCTGCCAAAGATGCCCTCCCGGTCAAAGTACACGGAGTTTGCCCCGGTGTGGGAGTACACCCCGTCCAGCAGGACCTTCATGCCCAGCCGGTGGGCCTGCTCGCACAGGGAGCGGAAGTCCTCCTCGGTGCCCAGCAGGGGGTCGGGGCGGAGATAGTCCGCCGTGTCATACCGGTGGTTGGAAAAGGCCATGGAGATGGGGTTGAGATACAGCACCCCCGCGCCCAGGTCGTGGAGATAGGGCAGCTTGGAGGCGATACCCCGCAGGTTGCCGCCAAAGAAGTCATTGCACAGCACCTCGCCGGAGGCATCCGGGCGGAACTGGGGCTGGCCGCCCCAATCCTGGCGCAGCACAAAGGGCTCCAGCTTGCCCGTGGTGTCGCAGGTCCCCTCTTTGCAGAACCGGTCGGGGAAGATCTGGTACATCACCCTGCCGCGGAAGCAACCGGGCACGGTGAAGTCGGCGGGGATGACGCTGAGCTGCCATTTGTCCCCGGCCTCCATGTTGGTGCCCTCGTCCTGCTTGAACAGGCGGAAGGTCCCTGTCTTTGCGGTGACGCGGAACCAGTAGTAGAACAGTCCGGGCTGGGGCAGGCAGAAGTCACACTTGAACAGGTCGTAGTCCGCGTCCCGCTGGCCTGCCCAGGCAAAGGCAAACTCTGCGCAGCGCCGGCCGTCCTCCTGCTCCACCACCAGCTGGACAAACCGGGTTTCCAGGTCTCGGGGCAGGGCCAGGCGCAGCACGCACAGCTGCCCGGGCACCAGGGTGCCGAAGGGCGTTTTGTAGGCCGGGTCCTGGCTGTTGTAGAGAATTCGCATGGGAAAAAGCTCCTTGAGGGATTAAGAGGGGCGAACTCTGTTCACCCCTCTTGAAAATATAAAGTGGCAGCTTACAGCTTCCAGATGTTGTCGACGTACTCCTGCACGGAGCGGTCGGCGGAGAAGATGCCGGACTTGGCGATGTTCACCAGGCTCATCCGGTTAAACCGATCCCGGTCGGCATAGACCCGGGCCACGTCCTGCTGGGCACGGGCGTAGTCGTTAAAGTCGGCAATGGTCATATAGGCGTCGGCCACGCCGAAGCGGTTGGTGGTCAGGCTGGCCACCAGGTCGTCGAAGCGCTGGCCCAGCTCGCCGGAGGTGAGCATCTGCAGCACCCGGCGCAGGCTGTCGGACAGGAAGGCGTTGGGATCGTAGCCCCGGCGCCACAGGTCCTCCACCTGGTCGGCGTGCATGCCGAAGAGGAACATATTCTCGTCGCCCACCTGCTGGTGGATCTCCACGTTGGCGCCGTCCAGGGTGCCCAGGGTCACAGCGCCGTTGATCATAAACTTCATGTTGCCGGTGCCGGAGGC
>DFIE01000153.1:11459-19108 GCA_002372735.1 Clostridiales bacterium UBA3705 | reverse complement strand
GTGCCGGAGGCCTCCTTGCCGGCGATGGAGATCTGCTCGGAGATCTCGGCGGCGGGCATGATGATCTCCGCCAGGGACACCCGGTAGTCCTCAATAAAGACCACCTTCAGCTTGTCGCGCACGTCGGGGTCCTTGTTGACAAACTCAGACACCGCCACAATCAGGCTGATGATCTGCTTGGCCCGGATATAGCCCGCGCTGGCCTTGGCGCCGAAGATAAAGGTTCTGGGCTGCCAGTTGCCGTGGGGGTTGGCCTTGATCTGGTTGTACAGGTGCAGGATGTGCAGAACGTTCAGCATCTGCCGCTTGTACTCGTGCAGACGCTTGACCTGCACGTCGAACAGAGAGTCGGGGTCCACATTGATGCCGTTGGCATGGGCGATATACTTGGCCAGGCGCAGCTTGTTGTCCCGCTTGATTACGGCCAGCCGGTCCAGCACAGCCTTGTCGTCCTTGTAGGCCAGCAGCTTTTCCAGGGCGTTGGCGTCTTTCAGGAAGTCGTCGCCGATCAGCTCATGCAGGCACTGGGTCAGCCCGGGGTTGGACTGGCACAGCCACCGCCGGTAGGCGATGCCGTTGGTGACGTTCAGGAACCGGTCGGGGGTATACTGGTAGTAGTCGCGGAAGATGGTCTCCTTCAGGATGTCGGTGTGCAGCTGGCTCACGCCGTTGATCTTGTGGCAGGCGGCCAGGCACAGGTTGGCCATGCGGACCTCGCCGTTGGCAATCACGGCCATCCAGTTCAGCTTGCCCTCGTCGTTGCCGTAGAAGGCGCGCAGCTTTTCCAAAAGCCGGCGGTTGATCTCCGCGGTGATGGCGTAGATCCGGGGCATCTGCTCCTTGTAGAGCTCCACGCTCCAGCGCTCCAGGGCCTCGCTCATCACGGTGTGGTTGGTGTAGGACAGGGTGCGGCAGGTGATATCCCAGGCATCGTCCCAGTTAAAGTCGTGCTCATCCAGCAGCAGGCGCATCAGCTCGGGCACGCACAGGGCCGGATGGGTGTCGTTGATGTGGATGGCGACCTTTTCGGGCAGGTTTTTCAGGGTGCCGTAGGTCTTGAGATGCTCTCTCAAAATGGCCTGCAGAGAGGCGGAGCACAGCAGATACTGCTGCTTCAGCCGCAGCCGCTTGCCCTGGATATGGTCGTCGGCGGGGTAAAGGACCTTGGAGATGGTCTCGGCCATGGTGTTCTGCTCCAGGGCGCGGACGTAGTCGCCCCGGGAGAAGGCCGCCATGTCAAAGCTCTGGGGCAGCTTGGCGGACCAGAGCACCAGCTTGTTCACGGCCTTGGAGTTGTAGCCGGAGATGTAGAGGTTGTAGGGCACTGCCATCACGGTGGAATAGCCGTGCTGGGCAATCTTGAACTTGCCGTTGTCGTACCACTCGTGGACCTCACCGCCAAAGCGGACCTCCACGGCGTCGTCCTCCTTGGGCACCAGCCACACGTCGCCCAGCTGCAGCCAGTTGTCGGGCAGCTCCATCTGCCAGCCGTCCACGATCTGCTGCTTAAAGATGCCGAACTCGTAACGGATGGAGAAGCCGGTGGCGGGGTAGCCCAGCCCGGTGAGAGAGTCCATGTAGCAGGAGGCCAGCCGGCCCAGACCGCCGTTGCCCAAACCCGCGTCGGGGTCCATCTCATACAGGTCGGCAATCTCGATGCCCAGGTCCTTCATGGCCTGGGTAAAGGTCTTCTCCAGCCCCAGGTTGTACAGGTTGTTGCGCAGGCTGGTGCCCACCAGGAACTCCATGGACATATAGTAGACCTGCTTGCGGCCCTCTTTGCGGTAGCTGCGCTTGTACTCCCGGCGGCGGTCGTACATCTCGTTGCGCACCACGGTGCAGAGGGCCTTGTAGGCCTGCTTGTCGGTGGCTTCGGCCATGGTGCAGCCAAAGAGCCGCATACAGGCTTTTTCCAGGCGTTCTTTCGCTTCGTTCTTGTTCATAGTTCCTCCTAAAATCTATTGACAGGCATTGCTGCCGGAGATGCTGGAACGGTGATCATACCGCATAATGCCGTATTATAGCATCCCGGGATGGATTTTTCAAGATGAAACCATGGATTTCCGAACTTTTTTCCACTTGTGGGGGGCCAAGAGGGGCAAATCATTTCCCCGGACGAAAATCCGAAGGCCCTCTGCATATCCCCGGCCGGACCGGAATAGAATGGCAGCACAACACACCGGGAGGGAAGCGGCATGGCATTGGCGGAGCTGGCACTGCGCCGGGCGGGCAGCCCGGATCTGGAAACCTTTCAACGGGACAACGGTCTGCCCCCGGACGGGCAGGCGGGCCCCCTGACCTGGCAGGCCCTGGAGCCCTGGCTCACCGGCTATCGGCTCTATGCCATGCAGCCCGGGGACAGCTACGACCTGCTTGCCCGGCGCACAGGGGTCAGCGTCCGGGCCCTGATCACCGCAAACCCCAACCTGGACCCCCTGCAGCTCCGGGTGGGGCAGCGGATCGTCCTGCCCCTGGGCTTTGACGTGGTGCCCACGGACGAGCCCTTTTCCTACGGGCTGCTGCAATTCTGCCTGCAGGGGCTCACGGCCCGGTATCCCTTTCTGGGCCGGGGCACCCTGGCCACAACCGCCGGGGGCCGGCAGGTGGAGTATCTGCGCATGGGTCTGGGCCCCCGCAGGGTGCTGATCAACGCCGCCCACCACGCCAACGAGTGGATCACCGTCCCCCTGACCCTCTGCTTTCTGGAGCGCTGGGCCCGGGCGGTTTCGGAAAACGGCGACCTGGCCGGCCGCTCCGCCCAGGCCCTGTATCAGCGCTGCACCCTCACCCTGGTGCCCATGGTGAACCCCGACGGGGTGGACCTGGTCAACGGGGCCCTGGCCCCCGGCAGCGCCGACTATGCCCGGGCCCTGGCCCTGGCAGCGGACTATCCGGACATCCCCTTTCCCTCCGGCTGGAAGGCCAACCTGGAGGGGGTGGATCTGAACCTGCAGTACCCCGCGGGCTGGGAGCAGGCCCGGCAGAACAAATTTGCCCTGGGCTACACCCGTCCCGGCCCCCGGGACTACGTGGGCCCCGCCCCCCTTACCGCCCCGGAGAGCCTGGGCCTGTACCGGCTCACCCGGCAGCTGGACCCGGTGCTCACCCTGTCGTACCACACCCAGGGCGAGGTGATCTACTGGAAGTATCAGTCCATGGAGCCCCCCGGAGCTCGGGCCCTGGGCCAGACCCTGGCCGGGGCGTCGGGCTACCGGCTGGAGGACGTGCCCTTTGCCTCCTCCTTTGCCGGTTATAAGGACTGGTTTATTCTGGCCTATGACCGGCCGGGCTACACCGTGGAGGCCGGCCGGGGGGAGAATCCCCTGCCCCTGTCTCAGCTGCCCCGGCTGCTGGAGGAGAACCTGCCCCTGATGGCCGCGGCCCTGGCCGGCGCGTAAGGGCCGCCTGCCCGGACCGTGCCCGCTTTGTAAGAAAAAGTGCGGAATCGATAAAAAAGGATTGATTTTCCGGCCCGTGAGTGATATAATCAACCTACCAAAAAAATAGGAAAGGAAATTCCACATGAAGAACTATTTTGATCTCAAGGGCCAGGTGGCCATCGTCACCGGCTGCTCCACCGGTCTGGGCGTCCAGATGGCCAAGGCTCTGGCCAACCAGGGTGCCAACATCGTGGTGGTTGCCCGCCGCCAGAACCTGATTGAAGAGGTCGCCGCCTCCATCGCTGCCGAGTACGGCGTGGAGACCCTGCCCGTGCGCTGCGACATCACCGACACCGAGAACGTCAACGCCATGGTCAAGACCGTGGTGGACCACTTCGGCCGCATCGACATCCTCATCAACAACGCCGGCACCGGCGCTGTGGGCCCTGCTGAGGACATCACCGACGATCAGTTCGACCACGAGATGAACATTGACCTGTTCGGCTCCTTCAAGGTTGCCCGCGCTGTGGCCAAGCAGGCCATGATCCCCGCCAAGTACGGCCGCATCATCAACATCGCCTCCATGTACGGCCTGGTGGGCAACAAGATCGCCGGCTCCGCGCCCTATCATGCTGCCAAGGGCGGCGTGGTCAACCTGACCCGCGCGCTGGCTGCCGAGTGGGGCAAGTACGGCATCACCGTCAACGCCATCTGCCCGGGCTACTTCTACACCCCGCTGACCGTTGACACCCTGAACTCTGACTTCTTCCAGCAGAACGCCCGCACCATGATCCCCGAGGAGCGCTACGGCAACGAGGGCGAGCTGGACACCGCGGCTCTGTTCCTGGCCTCTCCCGCCTCCTCCTACGTCACCGGCGTAAACCTGCCTGTTGACGGCGGCTACACCTGCATGTAAGCTCTTCCCGATACACCGTGCCGAAGCCCGGCACGGTGTATTTTTTGTGGCAAAGTGTCTGAATTGCGATTGACAAGGCCCTTGGACATCTTGTATAATTTAACCATCAGATCATAGGAGAGGAGCGTATCATATGGATTCCAATTACACCTATCCCGCCCCGGCAACCAGCCGGTTTACAGGCTCCGCCTGGGCGCTGTTCGGCATCACCATGCTCACTGAGCTGCTGGGCGGGCTGAGTCTCGGCATTGCCCTTCCCTGGCTCATCTGCTGGAAGGAGCGCTGGATCAAGCAGAACACCTACATCAACGGCCGCCAGCTTCGCTTTGACGGCACCGGCGGCAGACTCTTCGGCAAGTTCCTGCTCTGGGCCCTGCTTTGCGTGGTCACCGCCGGCATTTACTCCATCTGGGCCCGGGTGAATTGGATCCGCTGGTTTGCCCAGTACACCCACTTCGCCGATGAAAACGTCTATGCCCCCGCTGCAGGCGCGGCCATTCCCGCCGGCGTTGCCCCTGCCCCGGTGGCGCCTGTGCCCACCGCCTCTCTGCCTGCTGCCGAGGGCGGCAGAACCTACTTCTGCCCCAAGTGCGGCCGTCCCACCACCCAAAAGGGCAAGCTCTGCCCCGACTGTGACTCCGCCGCCCGTGCGCCGGAGCGTACCTACTTCTGCCCCAACTGCGGCAAGCCCACCTCTGAGCGGGGCAAGCTCTGCCCCGACTGTGCCGGCGCCGCAGCCCCCCAGCCCGAGGAGCGTCCCGCGGCCTTCGGCAGCTTCGGCCCCGAAGCCTACGAGCCCGCCCACAGCCCCGAGCCCGAGTCCTACAACCCCGAGCCCGCACCCCATACCCCCGAGCCCGAGCCCTACAACCCAGAGCCCGCCCCCTACACCCCGGCGGAGGAGCCCGCAGGCGGCGCCGTGGTCAAGATGGCCTCCTCCTTCGGCGCCCGTCCCGTGCAGGAAGCCCCTGCCCCCCTGTACTACTGCCCCCGCTGCGGCCAGCCCACCGACCGGCCGAACACCCTCTGCCCCAACTGCGTCGGCGACTACATGGAAACCCAGCAGCTGTCCGAGGATGAGTTCACTCCCCTGACAGAGCAGCCTCCCCGCCGGACCTACTTCTGCCCCAAGTGCGGCCGTCCCACCGCCCAGCGCGGTATGCTGTGCGACGACTGCGCCGCCGGCAGATAATCCCCGGAGCACTGCCCGCCGCGCCCGGCAGCCGGTGCGCGGCAAACAATCATGAAATGAGGTGACCTGTTATGGCAAATCCCTACACAGGCAAATTCTGCACCAGCTGCGGCCAGCCCTTCTTAGAGGACGACCGGATCGCCGTTTGCGATACCTGCGGCCAGGCGGTGCATCTGCGCTGCTGGCGGGCCCAGCGGGGCTGCGGCAGCCCGGGCTGCGCCGGCGTGCTGCGCCAGGTGATCGGCCCGGAGAACGCCGACGCCCAGGCCCCCCTCCGGGAAGGACCGGCGCCATCCCCTGCCGAAACGCCCCAGCAGCGGAGCATCACCGAGGACCTGACCGGTGACGCCGCCCCGGCGCCCACCCTGCCCGAGCGCCCTGTTGCGCCCCCCGCGCCCCCCGCGCCCCCCGCGCCTGCCCCCATGGCAGACCCGGCGGATCCCCAGCGCCCCCTGCGGGAGCGGCCCGAGATTGAGGGCCCCCGCTTCGTCTCCCTGTACGAAAGCCGTCCGGGTCTGGCCCAGGGCAACCTGCCCCTGACCCTGGAGGAGCTGACTCTCCTGTCCGACCGGGTGGAGCGGAAGCAGACCGCCCGGTGCCTGTTCCGCTCCCTGTCCGACCGGCCCATCCGGGCCCTGCAGGTGGACCTGCTCTGCCGCGACGCCCAGGGCCGCCCCCTGACCCCGGTGACGGACTACACCCTCGCTGAGTTCAACGCCCAGCGCGGGCAGATCTTCGGCCAGGAGGTGGACATCCCTGTGCCGGACCCCAACACCGCGGCGGTGGATCTGCAGGTCAAGCGCCTGCTCTACGCCGACGGGGTGATGGAGCAGCGTCAGCCCGGCGCCGCGCCCGTCCAGCCTGTGCCGGCGCCCCAGGCCCCGCTTGCCGGCGGCCAGACCCCGATCCCCGGCGGCCAGACCCCGGTGCAGCCGCCCCAGGCCCCGGTGCAGCCGCCCCAAGCCCCGGTGCAGGCCAAAAAGAAATCCAGCCCCCTGAAGTGGATCATCCCCCTGGCCGCGGTGCTCACCGTGGCGGTGCTGACCCTGGTGGGGCTGCTGGTGGTGCGGCCCGCCCTGCGCTACAACAAGGCCGCCGCCCTGCTGCAGCAGGGGGACTACTACCAGGCCTCCCAGGAGTTCCGCGAGCTGGGCGATTATAAAGACAGCGTCACCCAGGCCCGCAGGGCCTCCTATCAGCTGGGTCTGCGGCAGATGGACGCCGGCCAGTATTCCCAGGCCATTCTCAGCTTCCAAAATGCCACCGGCTACTCCGATGCCAAGGACCGGATCACCCAGTGCCAGAATCTCCAGGCCTATGACGAGGCCGAGACCCTGCTGAACCAGGGCCGGTACGACGAGGCCGCCGAGGCCTTTGACCGCCTTGGGGACTACGAGGACGCCCGGGAGCGCGCCAGGGAGGCCATGTACTGGAAGGGCATCGACCTGTACAACGGCGAGCGTTATGAGGAGGCGGAGGACGCCTTCCTGGCCGCCGGCTCCTACCGGGACGCCGAGGAGATGGTGCTCAGTTGCCGGTATCTCAACGGATTTCTGCTGTACGACCAGGGGGACTATGCCGCCGCAGTGGAGATCTTTGACCAGCTGGGCGACTATGAAGAGGCCGCCAACTGGCGGCTGGAGGCCATGTACGAGTATGTACAGGCCAACCCCTACGCCGACGATGAGCGCACCGTGGCCTATCTGGGCGAGCTGGTGGACCAGAACTTTGGCGACAGCCAGGAGCTGTACGAGCAGATCTTCCTCTGGACGGTCAGCTTTGCCATCAACACCGACGAGAACGACAAGACCACCAATCTGTCCTCCATCAGCCGGGAGCAGAAGATCTACTTCCACATCAAGCTCTCCGGCCCCAACGACGGCAGCGGCGTGCACCTGACCGCCAAGAACTACTGGCCCGACGGCGACGTCACCGATACCGACTGGGACGACGGCGACTGGTATGACGGCAGCAGCGGCTGGTCCTCCTACTGGTACAACAACCCCTCCGCCGGCGCCACCGGCACCCTGACCGTCAAGGTCTACGCCGACGGGCAGTACGTCGGCGAGGCCTCTGTGGAGATCACCCCGTAATACAGACCTGCCGGACTGCTTTATCCGGCGCCAGAAAAAATATCGGCCCGGGCAAGGCGCAAATCGCC
>DFIE01000153.1:0-11396 GCA_002372735.1 Clostridiales bacterium UBA3705 | reverse complement strand
GGGCCGATTCAGTTTGTCAGAAATCCTTTGCGCTTCTCAGTTTTTTGCCAGTCTCCTCATCCAACGCCGGGTCAGAGTCTTTAGGGAAGGATGGGGTAAGTGGGCACATGGTAATCCTTCGCCCAGTCGGTCCAGTAGTCCAGCCGGGACAGGATCATCGCGGCCTCCGCCCGGCTCAGGGAGTCCCGGGGCCTGAAATTTTCATGGTTATCACCCACCATAATGGTTTTTTCCAAAATCTTTTGTACCGAGGCCTTGGCGTAGTCTGATACTTCATCAAAATCAATTGTGGTCAGGTCTGCGTCAATCTCGCAATAATACCACGGGTTGTCAGACCAGGCCATAAAGCGGTTCAGCATACAGGCGGCCTGCTCCCGGGTAACGGGCTGATCGGGGGCAAAGACGGTTTCGGACATGCCGTTTACAATCCCGTTGGCCGCGGCCCAGCGGATGGGGCCGGCGTAATAGGCGCCCGGCGCCACGTCCTCAAAGGAGAACGGTGTCTCCACAGGCTCCGCCTTGTGAAAGCGGTATAATACAGTGACAAACATCCCCCGGGTCATGGGCAGGGCGGGGGAGAAGACGTCCTGAGAGGTGCCCACCATCAGCCCCTCCTGGGCACAAAACCGGACGCATTCTGTATACCACACGCCCGCCGGCACGTCGGAGAACTCCCCCTGGGCCCCGTGAACTGCCGGCAGCGCCCCGCACACCAGCGCCGCGGCCAGCATCAGGGCAATGATTTTTTTCTTCATCATGTCCTCCTTTCTCGGATCAGGCTTCACGCTTCTGCTTGCTGCAAAAAGAAACGACGGTTCCTTCTTCAAATTAAGTATACCATATATATATATATATATATTGTCAAGGCATTCAACGTGAATAATTTATGCTTATAGTATGAATATCCCGGGGCACGCCGCTGGCATATCCGGCCCGGCGGGGGAATATAGTGTTCCACAACCATACTGCGAGGTGGAACCATGGAAACTACCATCAATCAGATCACGCTGGTGGGCGTGATGGAGACGGCCCCGGCGCTGTCCCATGAGAATCACGGGCGGCGGTTTTTCGCCTTCACCCTGGCGGTGGAGCGGCTTTCCGGGGCCGTGGACCGGATCCGGATCCTGGCGGCGGAGGACCTGCTGGCCCGGGCGGACGTGGCCTGGGGGGAGGTGATCCGGGTGGTGGGGCAGATCCGCTCCTACAACCAGCACACCCCCACAGGCCGGCATCTGCTGATCTCGGTGTACGCCCAAAGCCTGGAGCTGAGCCTGGAGCCCCAGGACAACCGGGCGGAGGTCACCGGCAATCTCTGCCGGCCGCCGGTGTTCCGCGCCACCCCTCTGGGCCGGGAGATCCTGGACCTGATGCTGGCGGTAAACCGCCCCTATCACCGCACGGACTATCTGCCCTGCATTGTCTGGGGCCGGACCGCCCGGGCCCTGGCGGACCTGCCGGTGGGCACCCCGGTGCAGCTGGTGGGCCGGCTGCAGAGCCGGGACTATACCAAGCACCTGCCCGACGGCACCCAGCTGCGCCGCACCGCCTACGAGCTCTCCGCCGCCGAAGCCCGGGTTTTGGCGCCTGTGCCGGGATAAAAAAACGGGTCTGTCAAGAAAAAAACCTTGACAGACCCGCCTTTATCGTGTATAATGCACAGGCAATCCAAAAGGGGAGGGCGCCGGATGAAACAAGACAAGCTGACCATGACGCTGCTGTTTGATCTTTACGGCGACCTGCTCACGGCCAAGCAGCACGACTGCTTTGACCTGCACTACAACCAGGATTACACCCTGGCCGAGATTGCCGAGCTGGAGGGCATCAGCCGCCAGGGCGTCCACGACGCCATCACCCGGGCCGAGGCCCAGCTGATGCGAATCGAGCAGGTCACCGGCACCCTGGCCCTGCAGCGGCGCAGCGCCCACGCGGCCCAGCGGCTGCGGCAGCTGGCCCAGGCCCTGCCCGGCGCCCCGGCGGAGGAGCTCCCCGCCCTGGCCCGGCAGCTGGATGACTGTGCCCGGGCCCTGGAATAATCTCCGCCGGCGGCGGGAAAGGAGCATCCCAAATGGCATTTGAAGGCTTAACCGAAAAGCTCTCCGCAACCTTCCAAAGGCTGCGCAGCAAGGGCCGTCTCACCCAGGCCGACGTCAAGGAGGCCATGCGGGAGATCCGCCTTGCCCTGCTGGAGGCCGACGTCAGCTACAAGGTGGTCAAGGACTTCACCAAGTCCGTCACCGAGCGCTGCGTGGGCAACGACGTGCTGGAGGGCCTGAACCCCGCCCAGATGGTGGTCAAAATCGTCAACGACGAGCTCACCACCCTTATGGGCAGCGAAAACCAAAAAATCAACATGTCCTCCAAGGGCCCCACGGTGGTCATGCTGGTGGGCCTGCAGGGCGCGGGCAAAACCACCAACGGCGCAAAGCTGGCCGGCTGGTTCAAAAAGACCCAGGGCAAGCGGCCCCTGCTGGTGGCCTGTGACGTCTACCGCCCCGCTGCCATCAAGCAGCTTGAGGTGGTCGGCGGCCAGCTGGACATCCCCGTCTTCCAGATGGGCCAGGACGACCCGGTCAAAATCGCCAAGGCGGCCCTGCGCCACGCCGTGCAGCACGGCAACGACATGGTCTTCCTTGACACTGCCGGCCGCCTGCACGTAGACGAAAAGCTCATGACCGAGCTGCAGTCGATCAAGGCTGAGGTAGACCCCACCGAAATCCTCCTGGTGGTTGACGCCATGACCGGCCAGGACGCGGTGAACGCGGCCCAGACCTTCAACCAGTGGCTGGACATTGACGGCGTCATGCTCTCCAAGCTGGACGGCGACGCCCGGGGCGGCGCGGCCCTGTCTGTCAAGGCGGTCACCGGCAAGCCCATCAAGTTCATCGGCGTGGGCGAGAAGCTGGACCAGATCGAGCCCTTCCACCCCGGCCGCATGGCGGGGCGGATTTTGGGCATGGGCGACGTGCTCAGCCTCATCGAAAAGGCCGAGCAGGCCATCGATAAGAAAAAGGCTGCCGAGATGGAGGCCCGTCTGCGGCAGAACAAATTCACCCTCACCGACTTCTACGACCAGCTCACCCAGCTGAAGTCCATGGGCGGCATGCAGGAGCTGATGGGCATGGTGCCCGGCATGGCCAGCATGAAGGACGTCCAGGTGGACGAAAAGGCCCTGGTCCGCATCGAGGCCATCATCCAGTCCATGACCCCCTACGAGCGGGACAATCCCCAGGTTCTGGGCTCCAGCCGGAAAAAGCGGATCGCCGCCGGCTGCGGCCAGCGGGTGGAGGACGTGAACAAGCTGCTCAAGCAGTTTGACACCATGCAAAAAATGGTCAAGCAGCTCACCGGCCCCGGCGCCTCCAAAAAGATGCGCAAGCTGCAAAAGCGGGGCGGCTTCCCCATGGGCGGCATGGGCTTCCCCGGCATGTAAATCCCTCTGTGCACACAGAGTTTATTCCATCAAAACAATATTTTATCATACTTTAAGGAGAAACTACCATGGTTAAGATCAGACTCAGAAGAATGGGCGCTAAGAAGAACCCCTACTACCGCATCGTTGTGGCCGACTCCCGCAGCCCCCGTGACGGCCGCTGCATCGAAGAGATCGGTACCTACAACCCCCTGGCCAATCCCGCCGCTGTGACTGTGGACGTAGAAAAGGCGCAGACCTGGATCAAGAACGGCGCCCAGCCTACCGATACCGTCAGAGGTCTGCTGAAGAAGGCCGGCGTTCTCTAAGCCCGGAGCAGAATCATGAAGGAACTGCTGCTCTACATGGCGCAAAACCTTGTGGAACATCCCGATCAGGTGACCGTGACCGAGCTGGAGGGGGATCCCACGGTGCTGGAGCTCCGTGTGGCCTCTGACGACATGGGCAAGGTCATCGGCCGGGGCGGCCGGATCGCCAAGGAGATCCGCGCCATCATGAAGGCTGTCGCCCAGCGCAAGGGCGTGCGCGTCAGCGTAGAAATCATCGACTAAACTGCGTTGGACCCAAAAAGGGCTGCTGCTTACAGGCAGCGGCCCTTTTTGGCAATTGAAAATTGAGAATTGAGAATGGAAAATTCATGAACGAAAAATATCTGGAGGCCGGGAAAATCGTCTCCACCCACGGCATCAAGGGCGAGGTGAAGGTCCTGCCCTGGGCTGACAGTCCGGATTTTTTGACCCGGTTCAAGACCTTTTATCTCGTAGGGGGCGGCGTCCTCGACGCCCCGAACGTGTCGATTTCTGATACCCGCGGGCCGTCGGGGACGCCGGCCCCTGCGGCCCTGGCTGTGGAGTCTTCCCGGGTGCAAAAGACCTGCGTGCTGGTGAAATTCCGCGGCATCGACACGGTGGAGCAGGCCCAGACCCTTCGGAACAGGGTGATTTCCATTGCCCGGGACGATCCCCATATCCCGGCGGGCACCGTGTTCCAGGCGGATCTCATCGGCCTGCCGGTCCTGGCCAAGGGACTGGAGATCGGCAAGATCCGGGAGATTCTGGATATGCCCTCCTCCGAGGTTTGGGTGGTAAAAGGGGAGAAGGAGTATCTGATTCCCAATGTAAAGGCCTTCGTGCCCCATGTGGATCCGGCTCTGGGCTACGTGGAAGTGAATCTCATCGAGGGGATGCAGACCGATGCGGATTGACATCATGACCCTCTTTCCCGAAACCGTGGGGGACGTGCTGTCCGAGTCCATCCTGGGCCGGGCCCAGGAGCGGGGCTATATCACCATCCGCACCCACCAGATCCGGGACTATACATTAAATAAACAAAACCAGGTAGACAATTACCCCTACGGCGGCGGCCGCGGGGCAGTGATGCAGGCCGATCCCCTGTACCGCTGCTGGGACCACATCTGCCAGGAGACGGGGACCCGACCCCATACCGTTTATATGTCCCCCTGCGGCCAGGTGTTCAGCCAGGCCCACGCCCGGCGCCTGGCAGGGGAGTACCAAAACCTGATCCTGGTGTGCGGCCACTACGAGGGCATCGACCAGCGCTTTATTGACGAGTGCGTGGACGAAGAGCTCTCCATCGGCGACTACGTGCTCACCGGCGGGGAGATCCCCGCCATGGCGGTGACCGACGCGGTGTGCCGGCTGCTGCCCGGGGTACTCTCCGACGCCGAGTGCTTCACCGAGGAGAGCCACTGGAACGGCCTGCTGGAATACCCCCAGTACAGCCGCCCCGCCCTGTGGCATGACCGTCCTGTCCCGCCGGTGCTGCTGTCCGGCAACCACGAAAACGTGGCCCGCTGGCGGCGCAAGCAGTCCATTCTGCGCACCATGCGCCGCCGGCCGGACCTGTTTGCCCGGCTCCGCCTGCCGGATCACTCCCGGGCGGAGAAGAAATTTATCCGTGAATTGGAGGAGGAAGACGATGAATTCAAAGCTCGATACGCTGAAAACCTGGGTCGATGAGGCCGAGCGAATGGTCTTCTTCGGCGGCGCCGGGGTCTCCACCGAAAGCGGCATCCCGGATTTCCGCTCTGTAGACGGCCTGTACAACCAAAAGTACGACTACCCCCCCGAAACCATCATCTCCGCCAGCTTTTTCCGCCGCAAGCCCGAGGCCTTTTACGACTTCTACCGGGACAAGATGCTCCCCCTGGACTGTGAGCCCAATATCACCCACAAGGTCCTGGCCCGCTGGGAGCGGGAGGGCCGCCTGGCCGCCGTGGTCACCCAGAACATCGACGGCCTGCACCAAAAGGCCGGCAGCAAAAACGTGCTGGAGCTCCACGGCTCCGTGCTGCGCAACTACTGCACCCGCTGCGGCAAGTCCTGGTCCGCCCGCTTTGTCAAGCAGAGCAAGGGCGTGCCTCTGTGCGACTGCGGCGGCATCATCAAGCCCGACGTGGTGCTGTATGAGGAGTCTCTGGACCAGAACATCCTGGAGCAGTCCGTCCAGGCCATCTACAACGCCGACGTGATGATCGTGGCGGGCACCTCCCTCACGGTCTACCCCGCGGCAGGGCTGCTGCGCTACTACCGGGGCAAGCGCCTGGTGCTCATCAACCGGGACCGCACCCCCTATGACGACGAGGCGGACCTGGTCTTCCACGAGAGCCTGGGCACCATCTTCTCCCAGCTGTAAGCCCGCCGCCGGCGGCCCGGCAGAGGAGATCGGGACATATGCGTGGTATTCGCGATTTTATACATTATATCCGATCATATTGCACATGATCTGAACGAGAATGCATGGAATATCTATTCAAAAATTCTTGGAAGTTATGCGAATATGTTGTGTAAAACCATGTAAAACCGGGTCCGTCGCTTAGTGAAAACCAACAGTTTGCACCAAAATTTGCAACATATTAAAAAAGTATGAATTTCTAATTGCAAAAACTGAAAATCTATGCTAAGATTAGGTTATACAAAATCGGGGAGTACCATACATTCCCGCACAGGGCGGTGAGCGCATGGCATCGAAAAAGTATCTCAAAGACTATGAGCTCCGCCCTGAGGTGACCGCCAAGGGCCGGTTGATCCCGGTGGCGGCCTACACCGGCGCCAGCTACGGCTTTGTCAGCAGCCCCGATGACATCCGCCGCTACAAGCGGCAGTACCTGCTCCTGGCGGTGCTGGGCACGGTGTGCGTGGGGCTTCTCATGTGGTACACCGACCTGATCGACCGGGAGCGCCGCTACCTCATTCTGCCTGTGGTCTTTGACGGCCTGGCAGCCCTTGGGGTGTGCATGGGCGCCGGCCGACTGTGGACCTTCCATGAGCCCTTCACCCTGAAGCAGCGGGATAAGCTGGCCAACCGGATCCCGGCCTTCTGCTTTGGCTTTATGGTGCTTTCGGCCATGAGCCTGGCCTGCACGGTGGTGCAGCTGGTGCTCCACGGGCTCACGGTGCCCACGGGGCTCTACTCCCTGGCGGCCCTGGTTGCCACGGTGTGCGGTGTGCTGTTGTTTGCACTGCGCCGGCACGTGCGCATGCAGCGCCTGCCCGACCCGCCGGATCAGGCGGATGAAAATTCCTGATATTTGCGGCACTTAATTGGTGTCAGTAAATATAAAATCTTTTTAGGAGGAACGAATATGAAACTCAACAAGCTTCTCGCGATGCTGCTGGTTGTCGTCATGGTTCTGGCCCTGTTCGCAGGCTGCACCCAGACTCCTGCTGCTCCCGAGACCACCGCTGCTCCCGCTGGCGAGACTGCAGCTCCCGCTTCCGAGGGCGAGACCGAACCCGCTCCCGAGACCGAGGGAAGCGAAGCTCCCGCTTCCGGGAACGACACCCTGGTTGTTGCCACCAACAGCTTCGACCAGAAGTTCAGCACCTTCTTCGCAACCACCGCTTACGACATGGACATCGTTGACCTGACCACCGGCTCTCTGCTGACTGCCGACCGTGAGGGCCAGATGGTTCTCAATGGCATCGAGGGTGAGACCCGCCCCTACAACGGCACTGACTACACCTACTATGCCATGGGCAACTGCGTTGTCACCCAGAACGATGACGGCAGCGTGGACTATGACCTGACCATGCGCGACGACATCAAGTTCTCCGATGGCACTCCTGCTGACATCGACGACGTCATCTTCGGCATCTACGTGCTGGCTGACCCCACCTATGACGGCAGCTCCACCATCTATGCCATCCCCATCGAGGGCATGGAAGAGTACCGTTCCGGCATGGAAGCCCGCGGCAACGTCATCTTCGCTGCCGGCCCCGATGGCTACACCGAGAACGAGCTCTACACCGAGGACCAGTACAACGCGTTCTGGGACTACTACAACAACAACGCCGGTGCTGATTTCGCCAAGGAAATCTGCGACTACTGCATCAGCAACGGCTACAACGCTCCCGACGACTCCGTCGCCGCCTGCGCTGCCAACTGGGGCTACGAGCTGGCTGAGGATGCCACCTACGAAGACTTCTGGAACGAGATCGTCGCTGCTTACGACACTGTCGAAGAGGCTGAGGCCACTGAGTCCGCCGGCTCCGACCGCCTGGGCCTGACCATGGCTGCTCTGGGCGCCGACTACCAGGCCGGTGTTGAGACCGGCGCTGGCGCTCCCAACATCTCCGGCATCATCCGTACCGGTGACTACTCCATGCGCGTGCACTGCACTCAGTTCGACGCCACCGCCATCTACAACATGGGCTTCCCCATTGTTCCTCTGCACTACTATGGCGATGAGTCCCTGTATGACTACGACAACAACTCCTTCGGCTTCCCCAAGGGCGACCTGCGGATCGTCAAGGACAAGACCACTGAGCCTCTGGGCTGCGGCCCCTACGTCTTCGAAGGCTACGCCAACAGCGTTGTCTCCCTGAGCGCCAACCCCTACTACTTCGAGGGTGAGCCCAAGATCAAGTACATCAAGTATCAGGAATCCATTGACTCCGACTACGTTCCCGGCATCGTGGCTGGCAACTTCGACATTGCGCAGCCCTCTCTGAACGACACCACCGTCCAGGCCATCAAGAACGAGAACTCCAACGGCGAGCTCGAGGGCGACGTCCTCACCGCCAAGCTGGTTGACTATCGTGGCTACGGCTACCTGGGCATCAACTGCAACCTGGTCTCCGTGGGCGGCGACGGCAGCTCCGAGGCCTCCAAGGATCTGCGTCTGGCTCTGATGACCACCCTGGCCATCGCCCGTGACACCGTGATCCAGTCCTACTACGGCGACCGCGCTTCCGTCATCCAGTACCCCATCTCCAACACCTCCTGGGCTGCTCCCCGTCCCACCGACGAGGGCTACCGCAATGCTTACTCCACCGCTGTCGACGGCTCCCCCATCTACACCGACGACATGACCGAGGAAGATAAGTACGCCGCCGCCGGCCAGGCTGCTCTGGCTTACCTCGAGGCTGCCGGCTACACCGTCGAGGACGGCAAGGTTACCGCCGCTCCCGAGGGCGCCAAGATGAGCTACGAGGTCATGATCCCCGGCAACGGCCAGCAGGATCACCCCGCCTACGGCATCGCTGTGAAGGCGAAGGAAATCCTGGCTGGGATCGGCTTCGAGCTGACCATCGCCGACGTGACCGGTTCCGTGTGGTCCTCTCAGCTGGAGGCCAACACCGCCGAGATGTGGGCCGCTGCTTGGCAGTCCACCGCTGACCCCGATATGTACCAGGTCTACCACAGCTCCAATGCTGACGGCCAGGGCACCAACTCCAACCACTATCAGGTCAAGGACGCTGAGCTCGACGAGATCATTGTCGATGCCCGCAGCTCCGCTGACAACACCTATCGTAAGGCTGCTTACAAGGACGCTCTGGAAATCATCCTGTCTTGGGGTGCTGAGCTGCCTCTGTATCAGAGAAAGGATGGCACCGTGCTGTCCACCGCTCGTGTGAACGTTGACACTCTGCCCGCGGACATGACTCCGTACTATGGCTGGGCCGCTGAGATCTACAACCTGGAGCTCAACTGATCGATCTTCGTTCATTCACGCACGATAGAGTTTGAGTAATAGCTCGGAGGGGGCTGAAATATGCCCCCTCTATCGTGCGTTAGCTGTAAAACAAATGAAAGAGACGGTGAAATCCGATGCTGAAGTATTCCATTAAGCGTTTGCTTTACAGCGCGATCATCTTGGTCTTTGTCATGCTTATCATCTACACACTGATGTATGTGATGCCTGGCAACTATGTAGAGCAAAAGGCCTACGAGTTGGCGTCCAAGCCCGGTGCTACCAAGAGCGCCGCGGAATGGCTGGCAGACCTGAAAAAGCAATACGGCATGGATCAGGGCCTGATTAAGGGCTATTTCACATGGCTTCGCAGCGCTGTCCGTTTTGAGTTCGGTGATAGCTGGAAGTGGCAGAAGGCCTGCACCCAGGTCTTTACTGACCGGATCTGGTACAGCTTCATCCTGAACGTCATCACCATGATCCTTGAGATCATCATCGCCATTCCCCTTGGCATTCACGCAGCCAGAAAGCAGTACAGCTTCTCTGACTACTTTACAACCGTTTTCTCCATGGTCTGTATCTCTATGCCGACCTTCTTTATTGCCACGGTGCTCAAGCTGGTCTTTGCCGTCAAGCTCAAATGGTTTGACCTGACCGGCATGATCGACCCGAGAATCCACGATTCTCTCTCCGATTTCGGCAAATTCCTTGACGTGGCCAAGCACTATGTGCTGCCCGTCATCACCATCACCATCATCTCCATCGGTGGCCTGATGCGTTACACCCGTACCAATATGCTTGAGGTGCTCAGCTCTGACTACATCCGTACTGCCAGGGCTAAGGGCGTGCCCGAGCGCAAGGTGATTTATTCCCATGCCTTCCGCAACACCCTGATTCCCCTCATCACCATCCTGGGCGGATCTCTGGTCAGCCTGTTCTCCGGCGCCATTATCACCGAGCAGCTGTTCGGTCTTACCGGCATCGGCCAGGCGTCCTATCAGTCCATGGTTGTGGGCGACATTCCCTTTACCATGTTCTACCTGATGTTCATTTCTGTGCTGACACTGGTGGGCAACCTGGTGGCAGACCTCTGCTACGCGGCTGCTGACCCCCGTGTCCGTCTGAGCTAAGGAGGTGCGCGTATGGCTTCCTATAACCTGAATGAAATCCTGAAAAAGCGCGCGCTTTCTCAGAAAGGCCAAGAGAAGAAGGAGATGGACCTGGGCGATACCGCCCGTGTCAAGGTTCTGTCCCCCATGCAGCAGGTGTTCAAGCGGTTCATCCGTAACCGTCTGGCCATTTTCGGCACCTGCACCCTGCTGTTCATGTTTGTCTTCTCCTTCATCGGCCCCATCTTCTACAAGTACAGCCAGTCTGAGACCATGTACAAGTATGAGGGTGTGGTGTCCCCGTACTCCTTTGTTCAGCTTCGTAAGGAATATACCGGTTATACCCTTGACCCCGAGGTGACCTACAACCGTACCGCGGTCAACAAGACCAACTCCAACATCAACACTATGGAGAAAGCCGGGCAGACCACCTATGCGTTCCTGGCCTCCGACGGCAAGCTCTACATCCTCAACAAAGAGGGCGAGAGCATTTACTCTCTGGCCCAGGCAGACCTGAAGAAGACTGCTTCCTTCGGCGAAGGCCTGGTCCTTGTGGGCACCTATGACGGCATCGGCAAAACCGTCAAGTTTGAACGCGAAGACCTGGGTGCGGAATTCGTTGCCCTCGCCGCTGAAAACTGCAAGGGCAACAGCGGTGAGTTTGTCTTTGAGGACGTGACCTACACCTTCACCAAGGGCTCCGCGAAGAAGAGCTATAACATCTACACCGAACCCTCTGAGGGCTTCAATTACTACGGCGCCGCCCTGGACGAGGGCTTTGAAAACGCAGCCACTGCCGCTGCCGTTGGCGAAATGTTCGAATACGGCGGCAAACAGTATGTGGTTACCTCTCCCGACGAGGGCAGCTTTGAGGCCTACGCCGTCTCCGACCCGGTTCGCTTCATGCTCTACACGAAGTTTG
>DFIE01000048.1 GCA_002372735.1 Clostridiales bacterium UBA3705 | reverse complement strand
AGCGTGTACACAATCAGCAGCCCCGGTGGTAGCGGGCGGCCTTAGGGCGGATGTGGGCATCCGCCCCTACGGGGGCAGAGGGCATTTACACAAGTCCAGAAACCCGTGAAGATTTTCTGGTTGACGAAATGGAAAGAAATGTGTATATTATGTGTAAACAACCCGGTACTTCCGGGCTGTTTTGGGGGAAATACATAAGTTTCCAATGCGAAGTTTATGCATTATTCCAATTGAAAAAAGATTGACACGGGTTTCTGCCGGTGCTATAATGCGACCAGATAGAGAAACACGAGTTTCCGGGCAGAAAGCATCGCAGATCCCTCCCAACGAGGTATCCGATATGTATACAGAATCCGCTCCCAACAAGAAGTCCAAGCGGGTCACCCGCAACGACGTGGCAAAGCTGGCCAACGTCTCGCCCGCAGTGGTCTCTTACGTGATCAACAACTCCAAGTTTGTCAGCGCCGAAAAGGTCGCGGCGGTCAACCGGGCCATCCAGGAGCTCCAGTACCGGCCCAATATGCAGGCCCGGGGGCTGAAGACCAACCGGTCCATGCAAATCGCCTTTGTGTGTGACAACCTGATGAACTACTGGCTGGAGGGCGCCGAGCAGCGGCTGTTCGAAAACGGCTACTACGTCTCCCACTGCTACAGCCGCGAGGGAGAAGACTTCATCGAAATGCTCATCGCCCGGCAGTTTGACGGCGTGTTCATGATGTCCAACCGGTACTCCACCGCCCAGCTCAACCGGCTGGCAGACCAAGGGATCCCGGTGGTCCTGTACAAAACCCGCAACTACGGGCCCCTTCACCAGGGCATCGCCACCGTGGCCCCGGATTACCGGGACGGGGTGGTCAAAAGCGTAAACTACCTGGTCATGCGGGGCCACTCCCGCATCGCCCTGATCCCCCCGGTCCGCTACCGGACCCGGGGCCTGAGCGACGACGGCTTCCGCGTCAGCGCCTATGCCGACACCCTCCGGCAAAACGGCATCACCCCCCGGGAAGACCTGGTCTGTACCGAAACCGAGTCTATGGAATCCATCCTGGGCTGCGTGATGGGAATGCTTCTCCGGTCTGACCGGGAGGATCGGCCCACCGCCTTTGTGGCCGGCAACGACACCATCGGGGTCCACATCTTAAAGCAAGTCCTCAGCATGGGCCTGCGGGTGCCCCAGGACGTGGCCGTCATCGGCGTGGACAACACCTACATCTCCGATCTGGTCTCGCCCACCCTGACCAGCATCGATTTTTCCAAAGACGCCTTCTCCCGCCGGCTGTGCGACACCATGCTGGCCCTGATCCGGGGGGAGAACCCGCCGGACAGCTTCCTGCCGGTGAGCGTCAAGATCCGCGAAAGCGCGTAACCCCTTTCTCCCGTCCCCAAGCCGGGCGGGAGAAAAAAATCCACAACAGAAACACGAGTTTCTACAACCGGTACACAACCTCCTCCTCCGAGGAGCGGAAGCTTATCCACCCCACTGCATAAAGATTGAAAAAGGAGTATTGTCATGAGAGAAAAAAAGATCTATGAGTCCTGCCGCCGGCTGCTCACCGTCTGCGCCGACTGCAAGAAGGATGAGAAGATCCTCATCGTCACCGACGACGACTGCCTGGAGATCGGCCTGGCCATCTGGGACGCGGCGGAGGAGTTCCCCAACAAGAGCATGATCCTGATGCCCACCCGCAAGATGCACGGCGAAGAGCCCACCGATCTGGTGGCTGCCGCCATGCTGGAGGCGGACGTGATTTTCCGGGCCACCAAGTTCTCCCTGTCCCACAGCTTTGCCCGCCGCCGCGCCCGCGAAAACGGCGCCCGGGACCTGAACTGCTGCGACTATGACATCGCCATGCTGGAGCACGGCGGCCTGTACAACGACTTCTTTGCCGGCGAGAGCCGCCGCTTTGTAGACCGGATGCCCAAGACAGCCTCTGTCTTTGACAGCGTGATCAACCCGCCCAAGACCGAGACCATCCTGGCCGGCGAGCGCAACGGGCTGAACACCGTGCCCGGCATGCAGATGCTGGTGTCCCAGATGGACGTGATTTTCAAGTTCCTGTTTGACGTAGAGCTCCAGCCCTGGCACAAGGCCGCCTGCGTGGCCCATATGTGCGAATACCTGGGGGTTCAGCTCTGAGATAAGAAAAAAGAGGATAGACAATGGCTTACCAATTTGATATCATTGATGTAACGCTCCGCGACGGCAGCAACGCCGTGGACTTCCAGTTCTCCAAAGAGGAGACCTACGGCATTGTAAAGGGTCTGGCAGACGCCGGCATCCGCTGGATCGGCGACCGGGCCGGGGCCACCCTGGAATCCATCGCCCTGACCTACGGCTACGCGGGCTTCCACTCCGCCTTCTCCGGGGTGATGAAGAAGGCCGCCGCCAAGTACGGCGTAGATCCCAGAGATCTTGTCATCGCATCCTGCAAGGTGGACCGTGTGAACCCCACCGAAGCTCTGTTTGACCAGCTGGCGGCCACCTGGCTGCCGCAAAATAAAGGAGGCACAACACAATGGCACTTTCCAAGAAGCTGCAAAAGCTCTCCCCCTCCATGACCATGGTGGTGGCCGAGACCGCCCGCCAGATGAAGGCCCAGGGCATTGACGTCATCAGCTTTTCCACCGGCGAGCCCGACTACAACACCCCCGACGCAGTCAAGGAGGCCGGTATCGAGGCCATCCGCAACAACTTTACCAAATACTGCACCGCCAACGGCATTCCCGAGCTGAAGCAGGCCATCTGCCGCAAGCTGAAGCGGGAAAACGGCCTGGACTATGAGCCGGCAAACATCGTGGTGGCCAACGGCGCCAAGCAGGTGATCTTCCAGGCCTGCGCGATTCTGCTGGACGAGGGCGACGAGGTCATCATCCCCACGCCCTGCTGGGTCAGCTATGTGGAGCAGGTCAAGCTCTTCGGCGGCGTGCCCGTGCTGCCCGCCTGCCGGGAGGAGAACAGCTTCCGTCTCACCGCAGACATTGTGGAGAGCGCCATCACCGAAAAGACCAAGGCTCTGATCCTCTGCTCCCCCAACAACCCCAGCGGCGCCATCATCGAGCCCGCCGAGCTGGAGAAGATCGCCGCCCTGTGCGTCAAGCACGGCATCTATGTGATCTCTGACGAGGTCTACGAGAACCTGGCCTTTGACGGCAGGAAGAACGTCTCCATCGCCTCCTTCGGGCCCGAGATCAAGGAGCTGACCCTTACGGTGAACTCCCTGTCCAAGACCTACTGCATGACCGGCTGGCGTGTGGGCTACCTGGCAGCCTCCAAAGAGGTGGCCAAGGCCATGAGCTCCGTCCACAGCCACGTCACCGGCAACGTCAACGCCCCCAGCCAGAAGGCCGCGGCCTTCGCCCTGGATCATATTTTCGACTTTACCGCCATGTGCGCCGACTATGAGCAGCGCCGCAACGCGGTGATGGACCGTCTGGCCAGGATCCCCGGCCTGACCTGCAGCCGTCCCGACGGCGCGTTCTATGTGTTCCCCAACGTGCAGGCCTTCTTCGGCAAGTCCGACGGGGAGACCACCGTGCACTCCTCCGCCGACATAGCCCAGTACCTGCTGAAAAAGGCCCATGTGGCCCTGGTGCCCGGCGAGGCCTTTGAGATGCCCGGCTACATCCGCATCACCTTCGCCGTGAATATGGCCAAGGTGCAGGAGGGCCTGGATCGCATCGCCGCCGCCCTGGCAGCGCTCAAGTAAGCAGCCCCCGGCCCCCGGAAAAATCCCCGGGCCGGGTCAACCCAAAATCTACACGAGTGCCCAGGCCGCCCATCCCACCGGGGTCACGGGATGCGTATGCACCCCCTCCGTAGGGGCCGATGC